>CAMDVC010000001.1 GCA_945878785.1 Bifidobacterium breve
AAAGACCCAGAGGTGACAATCATCTGGTTATTCTCGCGCGTCACTGTTGCAGCAGTTTTTACACCATCAACTTGCACTGCTGTTTGACCAGCAGCAACTTTTTCAACAACTGGTGGCCCAACAGTTGTTGTTGTCACTATTCGGGGCAACGTTGTTGTAGTGACGATTCTTACGGGCAGCGTTGTTGATGTTGTCGCAACTGGCACACCGTTGGCGCCAAGCACAGGAATCGTTGTTGTCGTTGGTGCAAGGGTCGCAACTGATGCCTGGCCTTGAGCCACCGTTGTTACAGGCGCTTGAATCACAATTGACAACGCAGGAGCAGCCGTTGTTGTGGTTGTCGTTGTTGTGGTTGTCGTTGTTGGAGCTGGAATTGCAGAGCCTGTGACCGTTTTAGAAGCTGGTTTATAACTCGTACGTGTTACTGCAATAGTCACTGTTGCTGACTCACCAGCAGTTAGACCCGTAACTGTGACACCATCTGTCGACCGTGAAACAGTCCCTTTAGAAGTAGTCAAAACGTACGTATAAAGAGATGAATAGTTCGAGATTGTGAACGTAAACCCTGTCGCTGTTGCGACAGGAGTAGTCACAGCTGGAACTACGGAATCAGGAAGATCAAGAACTATTGATGTAGCTGCCGACGACACAGATGTTGGCCCAACGCTATTAGTGGCGACTACTGACACCTTGATGTACTTACCGATATCAGCATCAGTCAACACGTAGGCGTTGTTCACTGCAGATGCAATATTGGAATATGAACCACCAGAACTTGAGGAACGTTGCCACTGGTACGCAAATGTTGGCGAACCTGTCCAGGTGCCATTTAAAGCAGAAAGTATTTCTCCCGTACGGGCTGTACCCGTGATGCTTGGGGCTAAAGAGTTAGCCGGAGGAGTTGGAATTCCAGATATGGCCCATTTTGCGCCTAAATACGACTCAAGACTGACTCGGTCAGAACTACTCAACTGATTCGTGACAACAATTTCATTTATTTCGCCGGTGAAATGTGTATACCGATCAGCCCGTGTACCCACGTAAAAAATTGACGGCACATCCCGATAGGGATAATTGCCAGAGTCTGTTTTCCGCAACGTGCCATTCAGATATTGCTCAACTTTGGTGGCGCTCATGGAAGTCGAAAGAACTGTTCGGGTCGTCAGACTTCTCATGTCTGCATAGCCGCCAAATCCAGCGTAACTGCCGGTGGGACCACCAACTAGAAGTGTGTCGTTATAGCCGTCATATGGTGTTGGGTAGTTATTGGTTGTGCGGGTAAACGGATGCGACTGATAGCCATTCCGTCCACCACCTGAGGCAGTAAACACAACAGTGACTTGCATAGATGTTGGAAAAGAATCGGCCGCCATTGCACCAGTCATAAATCTTGAGTAGTCGCTAATGCTGATTCCAGCCCCATTAAGTGTTGGCTGAGAACTTGAAGAGGTTTGAACAGCATGGCGAGCATTGCCACTCTTGTCGTTCCATTGAGAAACCAAACCGCCAGACGATGTGATGGAGGTGGCGTCCGATGCATCAAGCCAAAGACCAAGAGAACTACCCAAAGAGACGGGCGTCCAATCTGCAGCCTGAACTTTTGAGACGGTCACAGATTGCGAGACAAGAATCAGTGCAGTGGCCATGACTGCTGCACAACGCGTCAACAGTGTTTTCACAATTGTGTTTCTCCCACTGGAGCCTGTTTGGCTCAACAGTCACAGACTACAGTGAGGAGTTGAACTCTGTTGTTGAATCTCATATGAATAAAGCAATAACATTCGCCGAACAGGAAGAGGGTTCAAGAGTGCCAACAAAGAAGCCAGCAGAGAAGAAGGTAGCCCCAAAGCGGCGGTCGCCTATCTCTAGGGCCGAGGGCGAGCGACGACTTATCCAGGCCGCCAAACAACTAATCCGAGACAAGCCATTCTCTGAGGTAGGTGTCCGAGATATTGCACTTGTGGCAGACGTAAACCATGGGTTTGTGCATACATGGTTTGGTGGAAAAAACGAACTGCTTCTGGCCGTGGTTCGCGACCAGTTACTCGCCATGGCGCAAGCTGTGCCTTTGGCAGCGCAAGGTTCGCCCGCCATTAATTTCTTTGACCCCGATGTGATCTCGGTGGTGCGACTTGTTCTGTGGCTTGACCTTGAGGGCGTTGACACCAGCGGGCTATTTGGAAATATGCCAATCCTGGAAGCTTTGACCGCCCGCTATGTGGAAATCGAGAAGATTGATCCATCCATGGCCAGAGACGCAGCGCTCCAGGCTATTTCAATTGGTCTTGGCGCTGGAACTTTCGGGCCATTGCTCGGAATGACCGACATGGACAACATCGTTCCTGTCATGAAACTGTGGCGTCACATTGTCGGGTTGTTGGCCGAACATCCACTGCCGTAGCCTTTGAGTTGAGGGAAATTCGTCTCTCACGTACACAAATCACCCCTTGCAGGGTTTGGGTGAAAGTCCCGACCGGCGGTATAGCCCGCGAACCCTCGTACTTCGGTGCGAGGGCCGACTCAGTGAAATTCTGAGGCCGACGGTAAGAGTCCGGATGGGAGCAAGGACACAACATGACCAATCACGAGACGCTCATGCGTCGTGCCATGCATATGGCTGCCACCGCGCGTACACACGCGCGACCAAACCCATGGGTTGGTGCAGTCGTTGTATGTGTTGATGGTTCTGTGTACGAAGGTGCAACTTCGCCACCTGGCGGACCGCACGCTGAAATTGTTGCGATGAACGCTGCGCGTGGTGGGGGCAGTGATCTTCGTGGGGCAACCTTGTATTCCACATTGGAGCCGTGCTCTCACACTGGTCGCACGGGTCCGTGTACGCAAGCAATCATTTCTGCTGGCGTTTCGTGCGTTGTAGCAGCAATTGCAGACCCTGATTCGCATGTTGCCGGAACTGGCTTTTCCACACTGCGTGCAGCAGGAATTGAAGTTGTTACTGATGTGTTAGCTGACGAAGTATCTGCTCAACTTGCGCCGTACTTACATCATCGTCACACAGGCCGTCCGTTTGTGATCTTGAAGATGGCAACCACTCTTGATGCTCGTACTGCAATTCCGAATGGTCCGAGATGGATCACCAGTGAAGAAGCTCGAGTACGTGTGCACCAGTTGCGCGCAGAGAGCGACGCCATTGTTGTTGGCTCTGGCACCGTGCTTGCCGATGACCCCGAACTCACTGTGCGTCATGTTGATGGCGCATCCCCTCGACGCATCGTGTTGTCACGCAGTGGTGCAGTTTCTGCAACGGCAAAAGTGCAGCCGTGCGATGTGTGGGGCGGAAGCCTTGAAGACCTGCTTGATTCATTAGGAACTGACGGCGTTCTGCAATTGATGGTGGAAGGTGGCCCAACAGTTGCCACTGCGTTCCACGAACAAGGCCTTATTAATAGGTACGTGTTTCATATTGCGCCCATTGTGAGCGGCAGCGATAGCGCGCCTGGAGTTTTTGTTGGCGATAGTGCACTCCCCTTGTCTGATTGCACATTGATATCAGCCACTGCACTTGGTGCAGATATAGAAATCGTTTTAGACCCCATACGAAAGAAAGTAGGAACATCATGAGTGATTCCACCCTTGCCCCCATTGAAGATGTCATTGCAGCAATTGCTCGCGGAGAGATTGTTGTCATGGTTGACGACGAAGACCGCGAGAACGAAGGCGACTTCATCATGGCTGCCGAGTTCGCTTCAGCAGAAAAACTTGCATTCATCGTCCGATACTCAACCGGCGTGGTATGTGCACCATTGACCGATGAGCGCTGTGATGAACTGCGTCTTCCACTGATGGTGGAACAGAACACAGAAAGCCAGCGCACCGCATTCACTGACACTGTTGACATTATTGAAGGAACAACCACCGGAATTAGTGCTGCGGATCGTGCAGCAACTCTGCGGGGATTGTCAGACCCGAAACTGACGTTCAAGTCATTTGCTCGCCCTGGCCATATCTTTCCATTACGCGCACGCAACGGTGGCGTTCTGAAGCGTGCTGGCCATACAGAAGCCAGTGTTGATTTGGCACGTTTGGCAGGTTGTGAACCTGCAGCAGTTATCTGTGAAATTCAGAACGATGACGGCACCATGATGCGTTTGCCAGACCTTCGTACGTTCTGCGCAGAACACAACTTGCTGTTGTCATCGATTGCTCAACTTATTGAATACCGCCGCCACAACGAACGCCTAGTAGAACGAATGGGTGAAGCAGCGGTTCCCACTGAGTTTGGTACGTTCACATGCGTTGCATACAAGAGCACTATTGACAGCATCGAGCACCTTGCATTTGTCAAAGGAACAATCACCGGTGAAGAACCAATTCTGGTTCGCGTTCATAGCGAATGCCTCACAGGCGATGTCTTTGGTTCACGTCGTTGCGATTGCGGACCACAGCTAGCTACTGCAATGCAGATGGTTGATGAAGCAGGATCCGGCGTCATTGTGTACCTGCGTGGCCACGAAGGCCGCGGTATCGGTATCGGCCATAAGATTCGTGCGTATTCATTGCAAGATGAAGGCTTCGACACAGTCGATGCGAATACTGAATTGGGATTACCGATTGACAGTCGTGAGTACGGCATTGGTGCACAAATACTCGCCGATCTTGGTGTGCGTGAACTCAAGCTGATGACGAACAATCCGGCAAAGTACGGCGGCCTTGGTGGATATGGTCTCACTGTCGTGGAACGCGTACCACTGAATACCATGCCAACACCAGAGAATGAGGCGTACCTGCGCACAAAGCGCGAGCGCATGGGTCACCATATTGATATGCACGATGGGCAAGGAGAAGGCAAATGACTCGAGCAGGTTCAAGTGGCGCAATGCCAGAACTCAACGGTAAGGGTCTTCGTATCGGGATCGTGTCTGCGCGATTCAACGATCACATCGTGACTGCACTGCGTGATGGCGCTTTGCGCGGGCTTGAGCGTTGTGGTGTTGCCGACAATGACATCGTGGAACATTGGGTTCCTGGTGCGTTTGAAGTTCCGCTCGCTGCGAAGGTTCTGGCCGAGACCGGAGCTGTTGATGCCGTCATTTGTTTAGGAACCGTCATTCGTGGCGACACGCCACATTTTGAATATGTCTGTGAAGCAGCGACTCGTGGAGTTCAAGAGGCGCAAATGTCAACTGGCGTACCAGTGATGTTCGGAGTTCTCACATTGAATACTGAACAACAAGCCATTGACCGCAGCGGCCCAGGCATTGATAACAAGGGCGATGAAGCAGCCATTGGCGCCGTGGAGATGGCGTTGCTGCTCAAAACAATTCGTAACTACTAGAACCCAGTTCCATTCCCACCTTCGATACGCACACATTGTGAGCAAAGGAGGTGCGCATGTGGTTCATGTGTTCTCTCGTTGTTGCCGCGGGACTCTCGGTAACTCCTCTTCCTCCCCCCTCAGCCCAAACTGTTGCTGAGAATCTGTTGTTTCGCACTTCCTTGCCGGTTTTTGTGGCTATTGCAGATACAGCAACTCACGATGTCCGCCTTGATTGGAGCACTGACGGATGTTCGGCACCGATTGTGCAAAGCACAGGACGCAGTTTTGATTTCTATAACGCGTGTCGGCGGCATGATTTTGGATACCGCAACATGAGCCGTTTCAAGAATGGTCGTGTGTGGAATGAGGCTCTACGCCTACGTATCGATGGGCAATTCAGAAAAGACGCACGTGCTAGCTGTACATCAAAACTTCGACTAACGAAAATGCAATGTTTGGCGTGGGCTGAAACGTACTTTCGGGCTGTGCGCAGTTTTGGTGCGCCATAACTTATGGCATGGTGATGGCATCAATCAGTTGGTGCAGAAGTCGACCAGTTGCGCCCCATACGGTTTCATCATCTAATTCAAAGAAGTGAATATTGATCTCGCCGCGGTCTGTTGACCACCACTCATTGCGGTAGGTGTCTGTGCGTGCAAGGTTATGCAATGGCACTGTCATAATGCGCGCTACTTCCCCAGGGTCAGCACGTAATGCGGGTTCACCTTCGACAAGTGCAATAACCGGCGTGATGTGGCTGTTACTAACGAAGGTGGCGATTGGTTCAAGCGTTCCGATGATTGTGACAACATCATGAGGCAGTGCAACTTCTTCATGGGCTTCACGCAGTGCAGTTTCATGTGGAGTTTCATGTGGTTCCATGCGACCGCCAGGAAATGAAATCTCACCCTTATGACTACGTAAATGATCAGCGCGACGAGTGAGTAACACTGACGGAACGTCATTCGTGACGAGTAGTGGAATAAGAACTGCTGATGGTCGAGACGATGCCACCCATTCTTGTCTCAGATCAAGATTTGCCGGTTGGTCTGAAACAACATGGAGGTGAAGTCGGCGGCTGATTTCTTCCATGTCGTTCAAGACAGAAAAGTCACGGTTCATCCATTCAGGAATGTCACCGAGACGCCAATTGTCGGGGCGCGGGATGTTTTGATTACCTCCGCGTCGTTGGCTCACGATGCTGTAGGAGTCCAACCAGATGATTTGAGCTCAGCAAGAACTTCAGCAAGTCCGGCTGTCTTTAAGTTGGCGAGAATGCGACCTGGCATCTCTTCGCCTTTTTCAAAAAGGTCCCACGCGGCGATCAATTTATTGAGGTCTGGTGCTGGTCGTTCGAAAGCCATGCCCGAAGCGTACCGACACAAAGCCCTGTGTCAGCGCCGCAACGACAAGTGTGAGTCGAGACGTGAGATCTAATGAAGCAATTACCGCAATTACAACAGCGCTGAGAGCGATACCTATGCCCACTGCCTGGTGAGTACGTGCCGTGAGAACGTGGAAAGCCGCAAGAGATCCATCAGAGATTGCGGCATTGACGATGATTGCAATAGCAACAACAGCAAGAGCTGCTGGACTAACTGATTTCGACGCTGACATGGCCAGTGCGAAACCAATGACATATTCACACAGCTGTCCTAGCCACATGCCTTTGGTGCGTGGTTTCATGGCTACAGGGTACGCCGTAGAAATATTGATGGCCCGGACCAAAGGTCCGGGCCATCAACGGGAGGCTCTGGGTGTAACACACCCTGAAATGTTTTTATTCCGAAAGGGGAACTACATCATTCCCATTCCACCAGGCATTCCGCCGCCACCCATTGATGGGGCGTTCTTGTCAGGCTTATCAGCTACAAGACACTCGGTGGTCATTACTAATGAAGCAATGGAAGCTGCGTTCTGCAATGCAGCGCGCGTGACCTTCGCAGGGTCAATAATTCCAGCAGCTACAAGGTCGACATACTCGCCTGTCGCAGCATTGAGACCAATGTTTCCTTTTTCAGATTCAACGCGCTGTACAACAACGGAACCTTCCATACCAGCGTTGTCTGCAATGTGCTTAGCCGGAGCAACAAGTGCTTCGTACACAGTGCGAGCGCCAGTAGCTTCATCACCCTCAAGGCTCTGAACAACTTTAAGAACAGATGCACGCGTACGAAGAAGAGCAGTACCACCACCGGCAACGACTCCTTCTTCGATTGCTGCACGAGTTGCTGACACTGCATCTTCAATGCGGTGCTTCTTCTCTTTGAGTTCTACTTCGGTAGCAGCGCCAACCTTGATAACTGCAACACCGCCGGCCAACTTGGCAAGGCGCTCTTGAAGCTTTTCACGATCCCAATCGGAATCGGTGTTGTCGATTTCGGCTTTGATCTGGCTAATGCGGCCAGCGACTTCTGCCTTGTCGCCAGCACCATCAACGATGGTGGTTGCGTCTTTGGTGATGATGATGCGCTTTGCGCGTCCCAACAAGTCAAGTGTGACGTTCTCAAGCTTGAGGCCAACTTCTTCGCTGATGACTTGGCCACCAGTAAGAACTGCCATGTCTTGCAACATTGCTTTACGACGATCACCAAAACCAGGAGCTTTGACCGCTGTTGAGTTGAATGTTCCGCGAATCTTGTTGACAACAAGCGTTGCCAAAGCTTCGCCTTCAACATCTTCAGCGATGATGAGAAGCGCACGGCCTGTCTTCATGACAGCTTCGAGAGCTGGCAACAATGACTGAACTGAAGAAATCTTTGATGCGTAGTACAAGATGTACGGCTCTTCGATAACTGCTTCTTGACGCTCTTGGTCTGTCACGAAGTATGGCGACAAGTAACCCTTGTCGAACTGCATTCCCTCAGTGAATTCAAGCTCGATACCGAAGGTATTGCTTTCTTCTACTGTGACAACGCCATCTTTGCCGACTTTGTCGATTGCATCAGCGATAACGCCACCAATGGTTGCATCAGCTGCAGAAATTGTTGCAACGCTGGCGATGTCGCCTTTATCGTCAACTTCTTTTGACTGACCCTTAATTGACTCAACTGCCGCAGCAACTGCTTTTTCCATGCCGCGCTTCAAGCCCATTGGGTTTGCACCAGCAGCGACGTTGCGCATGCCGTGTTGCACCATTGCCTGAGCAAGAACTGTTGCTGTTGTTGTTCCGTCACCGGCAACATCGTTGGTCTTGGTTGCTACTTCTTTAACAAGTTGTGCACCCATGTTTTCGAATGGATCGTCGAGTTCAACTTCTTTTGCAATGGACACACCGTCGTTAGTGATGGTGGGTGCACCGAATTTTTTGTCGAGGACAACGTTGCGTCCCTTAGGTCCGAGCGTCACTTTGACAGCATCGGCCAACTTGTTGACTCCTGCTTCCAGTGCGCGGCGAGCTTCGTCGCCAAATTTCAATTGCTTAGCCATTGTGGGAACTACTTTCCGACGATTGCAAGAACGTCACGGCTGGTGAGAATCAAAAGATCGTCTCCACCATGTGTTACTTCGGTGCCGCCGTACTTGCTATACAGAACAACATCGCCAACTTTGACGTCGAGTGCGAAATGCTTGCCTTCATCGTCGCTCCAGCGACCAGGACCGACTGCGAGCACTGTGCCCTGCTGTGGTTTTTCTTTTGCAGTGTCTGGAATGACGAGACCAGAAGCAGTGGTCTGCTCTGCTTCGCTTGGCTTGACAACGATGCGGTCATCGAGTGGCTTCAGGTTCATAATGTTCCTCCGAGAAGTAGGACCGGTCACCCGGTCCGGGGATTAGCACTCGAGGAGTGCGACTGCTAATGATACGGACTAGCGGGCTGCCTTAGCAACGCCAGACCCGTTTCGGTGTCCTATTTCGGAGCCGAAACCCCGAGTAATCGGGCGGTCTCTTCGAGGGGAAGGCCGATGATATTGGACATCGAACCCGTGGATGAGGCCACCAGGGCACTTCCATGTCCCTGAATGGCATAGGAACCCGCCTTCCCGACAGATTCACCCGTTCCGATGTACCACTCGAGCATTTCTGGCTGAAGGTCGAGAAAGGTGACGGTCGAACTGACGACCTCGACCTGTTCGCCTTTGGCACTTACCACTGCCACCCCTGTATGGACTTTATGGGTGGCTCCGCTGAGCCGACGCAGCATCTGGCGGGCGTCATCATCGTCAACAGGTTGACCAAATATGTGCCCATCAAGATCAACCGTGGTGTCAGCGCCAATCACGATGGCATGCGAATCGCTGACCGTATATACGGCGCGAGCTTTCTCAAGCGCAAGGCGTTTCACATATGACACGGGGTCTTCGTGTGCCTGAGGAGTTTCATCGATATCGGCTGGCACCACAGTGAAGTCGGCAACTAATTGCTTCAACAGTTCAACGCGGCGTGGCGAACGCGATGCAAGCACAACGAAACTCTCAGATTCCATTCCAGAACTCTACGACGCCCGCACACATCATTGACATGAGCATCACTGAAGCGTCTAGATTTCAACTACGGACCGCAATGGGTCTGATTCTGAGCGAGGAGGCAGCTGACACACTTATGGAACTTCTTCCTCCTGTCGGCTGGGCCGACGTCGCTACCAAAACCGACATTCAGCATCTACGTGATGAAATGAAAGCCGACATGCGTGCTCTTCAGTTGACAATTGAAATCGCTATAGAGAAGCGAATCCACGAGCAAACGAAATGGTTGATCACGACCATGATCGCTATGAACACTGTGATGCTCGCTGCATCGGTTGCACTGTCGAAACTTATTTAGCCGCCGCTTAGCGCCATCTCATGGCCATCATCTGGCACAGTGAGATCATCACGATTATCTAAGTAGCCCTCAGGCAACACAACTTTGATTGGACCGTTGGTGTGACCACGCGTAAAGCGTTCTCCACCAGGCAGAAGTGTCATTGCATGATCAAGGTGTGAAGAGATCTCTTGCAACCGCTCGAACGTTGACACTGTGGCAAATGATCTGCGCACTTCGGAACCAACTGGATATCCGGTGAGATACCAACCGCAATGTTTGCGGAAATTACGAATGCCATAGTCAGGACCCATGATTGCCATCAGACCTTGTGCATGTTCCTGCATGACATTCAGAACAAAACCAAGATTCGGTGATGCCTGTACTTCTCTGCCGCTAAACGCATCAACAAGATCACGGAACAACCAAGGCTTGCCAAGGCATCCGCGCCCCACGACAACACCATCGCACCCGGTCTGTTCCATCATTTCAATGGCATCATGTGCTTCCCAGATATCGCCGTTGCCCAATACAGGAATGCTTGTCACGGCTTGTTTGAGTTCTGCAATCTTTTCCCAATGCGAATGGCCTGCATAGTGCTGTTCGGCGGTACGTGCATGCAACGCGATCATTGCAATGCCTTCGTCTTCTGCTGTTTTCCCCGTGTCAAGAAATGTGGTGAGGTTGTCGTTAATACCAATGCGGAATTTACATGTAATGGGAACACCAAAAGGCTCCGCCGCTTTCACTGCTGCAGCCATAATCGCACGAGTCAGGTTGCGCTTTACGGGGACAGCGGCTCCACCACCTTTGCGAGTCACTTTCGTCGCAGGGCAACCAAAGTTCATATCAATGTGGTCTGCAATGTCTTGTTCACATAACGCACGCACTGCCTTGCCAACAAAGTCAGGATCGCTTCCATAAATCTGCAAGCTACGGAAATCTTCATCAGGGCCAAACGCCACCATCTTCTTCGTTCTCTCATTGCCATGAACAAGTGCGACAGCCATCACCATTTCACTGACATAAACAAGATCAGGGCCAAACGTTCGACACTGCGCACGAAAAGGAATATTGGTAACACCAGCCATTGGTGCAAGCACCACCGGAATGGGGAACTCTCTGCCACGAAGGACAAGGGGCAAGCGCGTCATCGTGGTACCGCATCTAGTTTGAGATTCGGATACGCACCACACGACAAGCTGGTTGGGCCGTCAGAAGCAAGTCTGTGCCACGCAGCAGCGGCAATCATGGCTGCGTTGTCAGTGCACATGTCGCGACTCGGCAATGCAACAGTGAAACCTGCAGCAGCGCCGCGTGCTGTCATTTCTGAGCGCAACAATGAGTTGGCGGAGACTCCCCCACCCAACACGATTCCTTTTGCACCAACTTTTTGTGCTGCACGAATAGTTTTTGCACACAGCACATCAACAACAGCAGCTTGAAAAGAAGCAGCGACATCAACATTTGATACGTCAGGGTTCTTCTTTACATAGTTAATGACGGAAGTCTTCAGTCCACTAAACGACACGTCAAGACCATCGTGCATCATGGCGCGTGGGAACTCGACAGCATGAGGGTTTCCGCTTGGCGCAATCTTGTCAATTGCTGGACCACCCGGATACCCAAGTTGCAAATACCGAGCGACTTTGTCGTATGCCTCGCCAGCTGCATCATCAATAGTGCGTCCCATGATGGCGTAATCACCATGACCACGCATCTCAATGATCATGGTGTGACCACCAGAAACCAACAGAACGACTAACGGGAATTGCAACGTGGGGTCATCAAGAAGCCCCGCGTACAAGTGAGCCTCTAGATGATTCACACCAACAAATGGTTTGTCCCACACAAGTGCAAGCGACTTCGCCGCAGACACGCCAACAAGTAACGCACCAATAAGACCAGGGCCTGCTGTAGCCGCGACAACATCAACGCGTGGAGGCACGATTCCCGCTTCGGTAATTGCAGCATTAACCACCGGAATCAGTGCTTCCAGATGCGCGCGGCTTGCAACTTCGGGCACCACACCACCGAATCGTGCATGAATTTCAATCTGGCTAGAGACGATGGAAGACAAGACGTCGTTTCCACCCATCACTACTGATGCGGCTGTTTCATCACAACTTGTTTCAATTGCCAAAACAACGGTTGATTCGTTCACTACATGTGAGGTCATGGTCGTCTCGATTCAATCAGACGAATGCGTTCTAAAAACTCTGGTGTATCAACACCATGCGCCCACATAATGATGGCGTCGTCCTTATTTTCATAGTACTTCTTGCGTATTCCTGCTGGCACAAAGCCAAAACGCCTGTACAACTGCTGCGCGGCGGTATTGGTGTGCCGAACTTCAAGAGTCATTGCCAAACATCCACGATCGCGAGCAAGTATCACAAGATCAAGCATGATTTCAGTGGCCACGCCACGACCCTGCCAATCAGGATCTACCGCGACATTCGTTACGTGAGCGTCGTCGCCACTAAACATCAGCCCGCCGTAGCCGACCAAAACATCACCGACATACGCAACGAGGTAATACCTGGCACCTTCACGCATCAGTGAAATCTCAGTAACAAATGTGCGGTGAGTCCATGGGCGTGGATACAGACCTTCCTCAATCTCCATCACTCGACGAAGATGACGGCGGCGCATTGTTTCTGTGCTCAATGCATCAGTCATACGTTCACGGAGGAAACTCATTGTGCTGCCTCACGAGTTAGCCAATTTATTTCAGCATCAGGTGCGCGCAAATACATCGGCGTGATCTTGCCCGCCCCTACCGTGTCATCAGCCGCAATACGGTGCGATGCCAGAACTACTACTTGTTGTGCTGTGGGAAAAGCATGTGGCTCGCCAGCCATCAATGCCCACGGCACGTCTTCAAACAATGCCGCGTGACGAATAAACCCAGTACCCACACACGTAATGTCTTCACCACGGTCAGCCAAGTGAACCGCCATGTCTTCTGGTGATGACACCACAGGTTCAGTTAAACGAAGTGGCTCCATGCCTACTCCGCGCATGCGATATAACGACCAGTACACCTCGCCACGACGCGCATCAAGTGATGCCGCGACCACATTGTCTGACCACTCTGCATTCATGGCAAGCGCATCAAGACTGCACACAGGAACAACAGGAAGCTCTAATGCCCAAGCAAGCGAAGCTGCACTTGCAATACCCACGCGCATACCGGTGAATAATCCTGGCCCCACATCAACAGCAATTGTTGAGAGATCAGCCATGGTGGCATCTGCTTGTTGTAAAACAAATTGAATCATGGGCGTCAATGACTCTGCGTGGCGACGATCACTTGCCAGCATTGAATGCGCACGAATACCGCGATAGTCACCTACCGCCACTCCGACATGGTCAACTGATGTTTCAATTCCCAGAATCATCGCACTATCCAACTACGCAGTGCATTTTTCAGTAATTCCCAGCGGGTATCCCAGGCATGGCCGTCAACTGCTACCGAAATCAAACGGGCGTCTTCATCTTCGTCCTCAGCGACAAGAGTAATGCTTAGTCCATCGCCCAAAACTTCAGAAGCGACATCTCCCCATTCAACAAGACCAACAGCACCCATGTCGAGCAACTCGCGAATTCCAAGATCTGCAACTTCCGCCAAACTCGTGAGTCGATACAAATCTGCATGGTGCAATGGAATGCGCCCTGACGTGTACGAATGCACCAATGTAAATGTTGGAGAAGACACATGGTCGTCGCCGTGCACTCCGAGAGCTTTCGCAAAACCAGTTACAAAAGCAGTTTTTCCTGCACCCATTTCACCAACAAGCACAATGAGGTCTCGTGGTCGAACAACACCAGCTATTGCACCGGCAATGGCATGAGTGTCACCGAGATCAGAAGCACGAAGCTCGATCACGAGTACCGCCTAAAAATTCGGGGGCTGATTCCACAGACAATCTCATAACCGATTGTGCCGAGCGCTTCGGCCCAGTCATCAGCTGTAACGGATTGCTCGCCTTGTTTGCCAATAAGAACGACCTCATCTCCCACCATGACAGACGAATCAGATTCACAATCAATCATCAGTTGATCCATAGTGATAGTGCCAGCAATAGTGCGTGGAACACCATTCAGCAATACCTGAATGTTGGTACGACCGAGTGCCCGAGGAACGCCATCTGCATATCCGATGGGCACAGTGGCAATCAGGGAACCTTTGGTCAACGGATGAACTAGCCCGTACGACACAGCCTCGCCAGCTTCAACCCATCGCACTGCAGACACGCGCGCTTTGAGTGACATTGCAGGAATCAGACCAGCACATAGGTCGGCAACACCTGCACCAGGGCGCAGACCATACATAGCAATTCCGAGGCGAACCATAGTGAACCGACTCGGCTCGTTCGCAAGAGCCGCAGCGCTATTGGCAGCATGAACAAGTGGCGGATTAATACCGCGAGATGACAAGTCTTCAAGAACAGTGTTAAATGCACTGAGTTGGGCGGCGTTAGCCGGATGCGACGGATCATCTGCAACTGCGAAGTGTGTATAGACACCTTCAATACTCAATGATTCATACGAGCTGACAAACGAAGCCAGAGACACCGTTTCATTTGGAGCAACACCAACCCGATGCATACCGGTATCAACTTTGATATGCACTTTGATTGTCTGATCAGCAGCAGCCGCAGACGCTGCAAGAACAGCAGCAGCACGGGTTGTGGTGACTGTGGGAGTTAGTTGATAGCCAACAATAAGATCAGCAAGTTCTGCAGGTTGTTCACTCAACAACAGAATGGGTGCAGTGATTCCTGCGCGGCGCAATGCAACACCTTCATCAACGATTGCGACACATAATCCGGTAGCACCACCCGCAAGCGCAGCATTAGCTACTTGAATTGCGCCGTGACCGTATCCGTTAGCTTTGACAACTGCCCACACCTGAACAGGTGCAGTACGTTGCGCAACAATCGCGACATTGTGAGAGATCAGGCCTGTATGAACTTCAGCCCATGCCCAGCGTGTTGAGAAATCAATTGACATGAGCCATCACATCATTCAGTACATCTGAAATAAGACCAACTATCACTCTCTCAGCGTACGCCCCGTTCAATTACACACCAACGCAATATCTAGAGCGCTGCGACAACCGCCATTGCTGTTGTGTCTGTATGGGTAATAGAGACATGCCATGCAGATACTCCATGAGCAATGGCAAGAGTCTCTGCCCGGCCTGACACGAGTAAATGAGGTGCCCCGGATGACATCTTTTCAATCGAGACATCGTGGAAATCAAAAGCACCAAGCCCGACTCCGAGGGCTTTCATCGTGGCCTCACGCACTGCAAAGCGGGCTGCAAGTGACGCAGCATCATCGGTGCGTCCTTCCAGGGAAGTCAATTCTGCAGTAGTGAATAATCGCTGGCGCAAATGTGGGCGTCGTTCAAGCAACTTACGAAACCGGTCAACATCAACCGCATCAATACCAATACCCAACATTTCTATTGTCCGTCGGTTCGCCACAAGTCGGCGCTCTCAGAAACAGGATTGATGAGCAAGTCCGCAATAGAGACTTCGGCGAGCCTGTCTTCACGGAATGACCCCTCAGTTTCAGACACCCAGTCAACGAGACGGTCGTAGCGACGGTCGTAGCCTTGCAACACTTGGCGTGCAGTGCCGGCAGCAACCGTGTCGTGGAATGCAACATGCAATAACGAAATTCCGACCGTTGTAGAACCATGTACTTCGGGCACAAATATAACAGTGCGTCCATCTTTGCGTCCGCGAGCAACAAGAACTTCTTGGTCGGCAGCGACACGATGTTTGGTTCCGACAAGGGTTGCATTTGTTGTCACGCGAGATGTGAGATCTTTCGCCACGCCGCCACGATCAATGATGGACACTGTGGCATTGCGTGCATCGCCTGCAATGGCGTACCGGGTAAAACCTACGACCGATGCAACAGCGGCATCAAGAGCAGCCAACACTTTGAGTGTTGCGTACGAAAGATTGTCACGCGATGCTCCGGCTTCAAGTACAGCACGAACAAGCGCACGATCAAGAAGCCCTTCTTCGCTTCGCGAGATGCCGACAGTAACGGTCTTGGCCTGATGTTTGATGGCGTCAATTGGACGTGTCAATTCATCAATGCTGCGCGTGAGTGCATCAATAAGATCATCAAGGAGTGCTGACGGCGAAGCAGTGCGACCTGTTTGGCGCTGGAATGCTTGCAATGGTTGTGGCCCGGTGACGATGCGAAGAAGAGACACCAAACGAACTGCTGTTGATGCTTCAAGATTGCCGTCATACTGCCCCGTTGCAAGAACTCGTAAGAACTGCTGAGTGACAGGAACGATTTGCGCTTCTACTTGGGTAAGCGCAGCGTCGCCGCTGCCGCCTCTGCCAACAACAATTTCCACTACTTCACGTAATTGGCGTAGGGGACGAGCCAGAGCATCAATAGCCAATGCTGCTTCGTAACCGAAGAGGTGCCCCGCCATTGAGGACAACACGAAGGCAAGTGCCGGGTCAGCTACTGGTACGTACACCACTGCCGCTGCTGCTGAGTCAAAACGAGTTTCACCCTGAGTAGCAAAGACAATAGGAATAGCCTTATGTGCCTTGAAGATTGCAACTTCTTTTGCCACATCAGTTGCCGTGCCTTCGCTGAGGCCAGCCGCACACACGAGAATCATTGGCTCACATGACAGATCAATGTGCTTTTTGTCTTCGGTGACATCACATGAAATTGATTTGTAACACAACTCGGACAATTTGATACGCACTTCGTTCGCCGCAACCGTGTTTGGTCCGCTGCCCACAACTGCCCAGTAACGCTTAGAGGGTGCATACTTCTGTGCAACGAGACCGATCTCAGTGCGTTGTGCAATCACTGTTTCCATTGCAGCTGGCATATGAACTAGCGAATCCAAGATGCGATGCATACGGTCAGAATCAACTTTTCCTGTTGCCTGTGCAATAGCGCAGGACAATATTGCTCCAGCTGCAACCTGTGCGTAGAACGCCTTAGTGCTTGCGACACTCATTTCAATGTCACGACCATCAGATGTGTAATACACACCATGGGCTTTGCTAGATAGTTCGCTGCCACGGCGATTTATAATTGCCAGCACAGCGGCCCCACGCGATGCAACCAGGTCAACAGTTCTGTTGGTGTCTGTGGTGGTGCCACTTTGACTGACTGCAATAACCAACATGTCGGACATATCTGTCGACATTGCGAAACCGGATAGTTCAGTTGCAGTTAGTGCCTCAACTTGAATTGATGAATCAAGCAATGAACCAAGAACTGGAATCAACGATGTGCCGGCAATGGCAGCGGTGCCTTGACCAATGACTCTGATACGGCGAATGGATCCATTAGCCAAACGATCCTTGATTGTTTTCGGCAGAGTGAATGAATCCAGATCAGGAACAAGTCTGCCATTTACTTCAAGCGTGCGGCCACGAATTGTTTTGCGGAAACTGCGAGGGGCTTCAGTGATTTCCTTCAACAGGAAATGCGGTGAATCTCCACGGTCAATGTCGCGTGTTGTTACTTCGGCAACTGCAACGTCACTTTTCGTAACCGGAATCTCTATTCCGTCGTAGGCAATGCGTGTAATGCCTTCAACTGTGCCTGCGCCGTCAACACGAAGGCGCGCCACTTGGCCACGTGAATTGGGGTCCCCTTCTTTGCGCGGAGACTCACCATCAAGGCGCACAAAGTGCACTGTCTCTTCAACGGTTCCATATGGCTCGCTAGCAACAATGAAACGATCTTCAGCAAGACCGATGTACAGACCTTGACCACTGCCGAACAGTGCCAAGTACATATCGTTAGGGTCACTGGCGGTCATGTAGCCAATAGCGACTGAGCCTTCGAACTGGGTGACGGCATTAAGGAATGCTGCTTGTGTATCAAGACCTGTGCTTCGGCCACGATCAACGATGGCAGGGATCACTTTCGCATCGGTTGTAATCGGGTCAGCAAAATGCAGGTTGTGGCGATCTCGTAATTCAGTGTGATTATCAACGTCACCATTCAGAACTGCGACAGACACCTGTTGACCATCAACACCAATTTCTTCACCGGTGACAGGATGAGCATTCGGCTCAGAGATAATGCCCACGCTCGCCCATCGCGTATGGCCAAGTACTGCTACACGGGAGTCAGGAACTGAAAGGGCAGTGCGAAGTAATGCATCTGCACTCACCGCGTCGCGCATATGCTTTGTATTGTCCCCAAGTTCGCCAATTTCCGCAGCGGCCTTATACACAAACACCAAAGTGGAATCACTGTAACGAACACTGGTGTTGGTAAACAACGGATCAGATATACGGCCAGCCATGAGACCAGTCAAATCAGATGACAACGAAGCAAATGAAGGCGATGTGACTAGAACGCTGATACCAGCAGAGTCTCGGCCACGAACTTCCATTCTGTCAATAGCTGAGAAAGCCTGATGAATTGCAAAGTATCCGACTAACGATGATGCCCCAGCACCTTCACCCGCAAAGACATGCACCGCATCGGCTGCACGCAAACGATCGCGTCGAATTGCCCATGACGCATCTTTCACACGCGATAAGCGAGCTACTTCGGCATCGAGTGTGGCTGTATCAACATGAAGAGCATCAATGCGAGCCTCTTCAACCGCTGCCACCACATCAATTGCATCAAGGCTGGTGGTGATTCTGGTAATCAATGCCGCATTGCCAACGAGGGCTTGTATGCCAGCATCACCTCGAAGCAACTGATCTGCAGCCATAAGTGCATCGGCAATAAGAGAGCAATCAGTGCCAGCATTTACTGCAGCTGTTAGTAATGCCTCGATGCTCCGATCGGTGGGCACACTGCGAGTGCTCGGCCGGGGCAGGATGCCGATAATGCCGCACATGACTACAGATTACTCTCGTTGATTAGTCGCACTAGTGCGTTCCCTCAATAGACCCACCGTGGATATCGACAAGAGATTGGGCTAAGTGCATGGCTATGGACTCTGCAGTCACTTGATCTGCTGCTTCCACCATGACACGCAATAACGGTTCTGTTCCCGATGATCTGACCAAGATTCGCCCGTTGTCGCCCAATTCGGCCTCTGCCTGTGCAATCTGCTCGGCAATGTCATGCTCAGGGTCATGTACCCGATTAAGAGTGCGAATGTTCACCAGTATTTGCGGATACCACTTCATGATGGATGCGGCTTGATCAAGCGTTACATGTGCACGCGTTATGTATTCAACCAGTTGCAGTGCAGCTAACAGGCCATCGCCTGTTGTGGCATGTGCACGGTGAATGACATGACCGCTCTGTTCCCCACCGAGTACAAAATCAAATTCATCAAGTGCAACAAGAACACTGCGGTCACCAACTGGTGTAATGACAACATCAATGTTGTTGTCACGCATGGTGTGGTGAAAACCTAGGTTTGTCATCACTGTTACCGCAATACCTTTATTGCGAAGAAGCCCACGTTGGGCGAGATCAACTGCAGCAATCGCCATGATGTGATCGCCGTCAACCAGTGCGCCACTAGCAGCTACTGCAATAAGACGATCCCCATCACCATCAAAGGCAATTCCGATATCAGCACCCTCTGCAATAACTTGTGCAGCTAATTCTTGCGGTGCTGTTGCGCCACAGTTGTCATTGATGTTGCGACCGTTGGGCGATGCGTTTATCACTGATACATCTGCGCCTGCGGTCATAAAGACTTCAGGCGCAACATGCGACATCGAACCGTTGGCACAATCAAGAACTATCCGAACTCCAGACAATGCTTCACCAACAATATTAAGGCGGTGTGTTGCGTACTCACCAAGAATTCCGGTGGCGTCATGAACGTTTGGTTGCGCGTACACGACAGGCTCCGCAACCATCGCGTGCCATTCACGTTCGATTTCAATTTGTTCGGCGTCGCCTAGTTTTGCTCCGCCCGACGCAAACACTTTGATGCCATTGTCAGACCACACATTGTGAGACGCAGTAATGGCAATGCCTACCCAGCCGTATTGTTCTGCGGCATACGCAATGGCTGGAGTTGGTACAACACCCATGAGCTGAACTGCAACACCTTCAGCGGCACAGCCTTCGACAATGGCGTCTTCTAATTCAGAACCACTTTCACGTGTGTCGCGTCCAATAACAATGGCTACTGGGCGTAAAACACGCGCAGTGGCACGTGCAAGGTCACGGGCTAATTCAGTAGTGAGTTCGTCGATAGCAACGCCACGAACGCCGTCTGTTCCGAAATGCAACATGTTTTGATCTCCTCACGTGAGGTGCAAAGCGCACCACACAGATAGGAATCAGCGCTTGGTGAACTGAGGCGCCTTACGGGCCTTCTTGAGACCGTACTTCTTGCTTTCTTTCTTACGTGAGTCACGAGTAAGAAGACCAGCTTTTTTAAGTGCTGGACGCATTTCAGGATCAAGTTCGATGAGTGAACGAGCAATGGCCATGCGCAATGCGCCAGCTTGACCAGTTACGCCACCACCAAAAATATTTGCGTGAATGTCGAATGACTCTTCACGCTCTACAACGCGAAGCGCTTCGGTAACAACCATGCGCTGTGTTGCTGTGGTGAAGTACGCCTCGATTGGGCGACCATTGACAACGATTTTTCCGGTACCGGCGCGAGTGATTGCACGAGCAACAGCTTCTTTACGACGACCAGTTGTTTGAGTGAGAACTGTGTTAGCCACGATGACTCCTTAGTAGATCAGCGCGCCTTGGCAGCGCTGAGATTGAAAACGACTGGGGACTGTGCTGCATGAGGATGTTCAGGTCCTGCGTACACGTTGAGCTTCTTCACCATCTGGCGACCAAGTGGTCCCTTTGGCAACATGCCGGCGATTGAACGAGTGATTGCGTCAGCAGGTTTACGATCAAGCAAGTTTTGGTATGTCTCGCTCTTCAAACCGCCTGGATAACCGGAGTAGGTATACACCATGCTCTTTTCAGACTTGCCTGATGTCATAACGATCTTTGATGCGTTGATGATGATGACGTGATCGCCTGAGTCCATGTGAGGAACGAATGTTGGTTTGTGCTTGCCGCGAAGAAGGCGAGCAACTTCGGTGCAGAGACGACCAAGGACAAGACCTTCAGCGTCGATGACGTGCCACGCGCGGGTGATCTCGCTTGCTTTTGGTTGGTATGTACGCATAAGACTTCTTTCAAGGGAACCCACAACGGGCCGCCGGAACCCCGACATGGGGGCTCAATAAGGATAGGGGCGAGATATGCCTCTCGGCAACCGCGAAAGCCAAGTGACGACCACCTTTTATATGGTTGGAATCGGCTCGCCGGGATAACCCACATCCCACAGGGTCAGGCCGCAGGCCGGTGCAACCTGGGACCCATGGGCACGGTCGCGGGCCAAGAGAACCTCACGGGTGTCACTGGCCGGACGGTGGCCAAGCCCAACATCAACCAAGAACCCAACGAAGCTGCGGACCATTTGGTAGCAGAAGGCATTTGCCCGAATCTCGAAGACCAGAACGTTGTTCCCCTGGTCCACCCATTTTGCCGAATACACCCGACGATGCATCGACGGTACGGGAGCACCCTCAATCAAATCAGGGCGACGACAGAACGCAGAAAAATCGTGCTCCCCTATCAACGGGTCAATTGCCAGCGTCATCAGTGGCATCGACAGCGGGCGACGAATATGCCAGGCGCGATCAACCAACATCGGGTCGGGAGCTTCAGAGTTAAGAACCGTGTACCGATACCGACGCCAAATAGCACTGTACCGCGCATCGAATTCATTGCTGACCCACTCGGGGTCTGACACTGCAACGCTTGGTTTACACAACGCATTAACGCTGCGCACAAATGCTGGTAGTCGCGTTTCAGCTGGAATATCAATCGTTATTACTTGACCACGCGCGTGCACACCTGCATCAGTGCGACCCGCAACGATGATATGCACACGGTGACGTGCCACAGTGGAAATCACATCAGTCAGTAATCCTTCAACAGAACTAATCCCTTCGTTAACAACAAATCCACGAAACGCGGCGCCGTGGTACGACACACGCAAACGGACCCGCCGTAAGGCGGGTCCGTTTGTAAAGTTCTGTTCCGGTTGAGACACCGGTATCGGCCTTAGACGAGTTCGATACGTACTTCAAGCGCAGCGTCACCGAGACGATGGCCGAGCTTCAAGATACGTGTGTATCCACCATTACGGCTGACGTAACGAGGTGCGATTTCGTTGACAAGCTTCGAAGTCATTTCTTTGTCACCGAGGTAACCCTCGATTTGACGAATGCGGTGAACGCGCATTGGTGAATCGCCTTGTGCTTTCTTTGCTTTCGTGATGAGCTTCTCAGCAATAGGACGAAGTTCTTTTGCTTTTGCTTCTGTTGTCTTGATTCCTTCAGCTGCGAACAGTGAAGCGGCCATGTTGGCCATCATGAGACGTTGGTGCTGTGCACTTCCGCCAAAGCGGGGGGCGCGACGTGGAGTTGGCATTTGCTTTCCTTAATTCCTGTGATTACGCGCGAAGCGTAAGTCCACGCTCATCGAGCTTCTGGATGATTTCATCCAAGCTCTTCTGACCGAAGTTTGTGATGTTGAGCAAGTCGTCGATTGACTTCAAAAGAAGTTCACCGATTGTGTTGATTTGTCCGCGCTTCAAGCAGTTGCGTGGGCGTTCGCTGAGGTCGAGGTCTTCAATTGGCAAGTCAAGGTCAGGTACACCGACATTGGCGCCCATTGGCTCGCTGAGCTCAAGTGACTGTGGCTCTTCTGACAAAGTTGCAATGAGATCAACAAGTGAACGCAATGTTGCTGAAGCTGAAGCCAATGACTCGCGAGGAGAAATTGAACCGTCAGTTTCGATGTCAATAACCAAACGGTCGTAGTTGGTGCTCTGAGCAACACGTGTTGGTTCTACTTCGAACATCACGCGACGTACTGGTGAGAAAATTGCATCGATAGGGATTACTCCGATGATGCGACTCTCTGCGTCACGGTCGGTGGAAAGATATCCGCGACCGCGCTCGACTGTGATGTCAAGTGCAAGGTGTGCGCCAGCATTCAGAGTTGCAAGATGAAGTGAAGGATTGAGAATTTCAACATCAGAGTTGGTTGGGATGTCGCCAGCCTTAAGAATCATTGGACCCTTAACGTCGACGCGCATAACAACTGGCTCGTCATTTTGTGACATAACAACAACATCTTTCAAGTTCATGATGAACTCTGTGATGTCTTCTGTCATTCCCTTGATTGTTGTGAACTCATGCTCTACGCCGTCGAACTTGACCGTTGTGATTGCGGCACCAGGAATTGATGACAACAACGTACGACGAAGTGAGTTACCAATGGTGTGGCCGAAACCTGGCTCGAGTGGGCCAACAGCGAAGCGCTGACGTGTTGGGTGATCTTCGCCGATTGCTTCGACTGATGGACGCTGGATTACAAGCATGTTTGCTCCTAAGAAAAGACGGGGTTACTTCGAGTACAACTCAACGATGAGCTGTTCGCGGACGGGGACATCGATGTGCTCGCGCTGTGGCAAGTCACGAACTGTGACTTGCTTGTCGCCAGCCTCTAGCCAACCAACAAGTGGTCGATCAAGAGTGTCGATGTTGTGTGTGATCTGAATCATTTCTTTTGCCTTCGGGGCAAGTGAAATGACATGACCACGCTTGACACGGAATGAAGCGATGTCAACGCGCTTGCCATCAACCTGAATAAGGCCATGGTTAACGAACTGACGAGCCTGAGGGCGTGTTGCTCCCCAACCGGCACGGAACACGACGTTGTCGAGACGCTGTTCAAGAAGACGCAACAAGTTTTCGCCAGTTGGGCCTGCAAGACGAGTTGCCTCTTCGTAGGTCAAGCGGAACTGACGTTCGAGCACACCGTAGATGTACTTAGCCTTCTGCTTCTCTTGTACTTGCGCAAGATATTCGCTGCCAGCATTACGACGACGTGTGCGACCATGCTGACCAGGTGGGAATGGGCGGCGATCGAGCGCCTTTGATCCCTTGGCATTTTCATAAATGTTTGTGTTGAGACGGCGCGAGATGCGCACTTTTGGTCCTGTGTAACGGGCCATGATTAGCTCCTACGACGCTTTGGTTGAAGGCAACCGTTGTGAGGTACTGGAGTGACATCTTTGATGCCTGATACTTCAATACCAAGATTCTGAATTGAACGAAGTGCTGTGTCGCGACCAGAGCCTGGACCCTTTACATGCACTTCTGCGCGCTTAAGGCCGTGCTCCATTGCAGCCTTGCCAGCTTTTTCTGCTGCCATCTGTGCGGCGAACGGAGTTGACTTACGTGAACCCTTGAATCCAACGCCACCAGATGATGCCCATGCAATGACATTGCCTTCAGTGTCTGTAATAGACACGATGGTGTTGTTGAAAGAACTCTTGATGTGAACAACGCCAGTTGTGACGTTCTTGCGCTCACGCTTACGTGGACGACGTCCACCTGCTTGTGTCTTGGCCATGGTGTTATCTCACTGCCTTTTTCTTGTTAGCTACGGTCTTCTTTGGTCCCTTACGGGTGCGTGCATTGGTATGCGTGCGCTGACCACGAACAGGAAGTCCCTTACGGTGACGAATACCTTGAAGGCATCCGATTTCAATCTTGCGTTTGATGTCCTGCTGCACATCGCGGCGCAGGTCACCTTCAACGGTGGCGTTCTGATCAACCCAACCGCGGATGCGGTTGACTTCATCTTCTGTGAGATCGCGAACGCGAGTGTTCTTGTCAAGGCCTGTGGCCTCACAAATTTTCTGCGCGGTCGAACGACCGATGCCAAAGATATATGTCAACGAAATTTCCAAACGCTTTTCGCGTGGGATGTCGACTCCAACAATACGTGCCATGTGTTTACGTTTCCTTCGTTGACTCTCTAGCCCTGGCGCTGCTTGTGCCGGGGGTTTTCACAGATCACTCGTACTCGCCCATGGCGACGAATGATGCTGCACTTCTCACAAATTTTTTTGACGCTTGTGCGTACTTTCATTGCCTTCTCACTTAAACCTGTATGTAATTCGACCTCGGGTGAGGTCGTATGGGGTTAGTTCCACTTGGACTTTGTCGCCTGGAAGAATACGGATGTAGTGCATACGCATTTTCCCGGAGATATGCGCCAACACTTTGTGGCCGTTCTCTAATTCCACACGAAACATAGCGTTAGGTAGGGATTCAAGAATCGTGCCTTCGAGCACAATCGCATCTTCTTTCGGCTGAGCCAGAATGGACTCCTTAGTTAGTTGGGACAGGGCGCCCCTCTAGCAGACTTGCAATAGGGGCGAGTGACAATGCTATCGGCGCATATGCCACACACCAAGTGCCGATTACCGTCTTTGTTCGACTTCTGCGGTGAGGCGGTCAAAGACTTCTTCGGGGCTTCCCACGCCGTCGACTTGGGCCAAACGGCCAGTTTTGCCATAAAAATCGATGAGTGGCTCGGTTTGGGACTCGTACAGGTCAAGTCGGCGATTAATGGCCTCGGGGGTGTCATCGTCACGCTGAACCACGTCTCCCCCACAGTTGTCGCAGCTCCATTGGCTGGCCAGATGATCTGATGCCTGATAGTTCGTGCCACAGTCACGACAGACACGTCGGATCGATAACCGTGCAAGGACCAGTTCACGGGGAACTACAAGATCTATTGCAAGGTCAAGCGGCCGACTGGAAGTTGCCTGGTCAAGTGATTCGGCCTGGGAGACGGTCCGGGGGAATCCGTCAAGAATGTATCCACGTACGCGGGCGTCATCTTCTGAGAGGCGCTCACTGACCAGTCCGACCATGATGTCGTCACCGACCAAACCACCCACATCGATGATGGTCTTTGCTGTCTTTCCGAGTTCGGTACCTTCACGTACTGCTGCGCGCAACATATCGCCTGTAGAAATATGCGGGACAACAAAGTGACGAGACAAGCGAACGCACTGCGTCCCTTTACCCGAGCCTTGACGGCCTAACAGCACCAACCGTGCGCCAGGAATCATAAATACCTCTGATTACCCACGAGGGCAAACCACCACCCAAAAGGGCCGGCGGTCACTTCAAGAAGCCCTCATAGTTGCGCAGCATTAATTGACTATCAATCTGACGCATCAATTCAAGTGCGACACCAACGGCAATCAACACAGTGGTTCCGGCAAATGGGAACGATTGAACATCTCCGACCCACAAGATGATGTACGGCAAGATTGCAATGAACGCAACAAATAATGCTCCAGGCAATGTGATGCGGTTAACTGCTTTCGACAAGTAACGCTCGGTCTGTTGACCAGGACGAATACCAGGAATGAAACCACCCTGTTTGCGCAACTGATCGGCCTGACGAATGGGGTCAAATGCGATGGAGTTGTAGAAATATGCGAATGCAACGATGAGCATAAAGAAGCCAACGATGTACACCATGTTTTGGCTATTCACCAAGTAATCATTGACGAAACTTGCAACGGAGCCGCGCCAACCTTCAGCACTACCGAGAACGTTTGACAGCAACACAGGCAGCAAGAGAACCGACGACGCAAAGATGATGGGAACAACACCGGCTTGGTTGACCTTGAGCGGAATGTACGTGCTTTGTCCGCCAGTCATATTACGACCGACGACTCGTTTTGCAAATTGAACTGGAATACGCCGCTGACCAAGTTCAACACGAACAACTGCAGCCAAAATTGCGAGCGACACAATGACGAGCAATGCGAACACGATGAACTTCTTGCTCTGCAAAATTGAGTAGTAACTGTACGGCAAACCAGCAACAATGGAAGCGAAAATGATGACAGACATTCCATTTGAAATGCCGCGTTGGCTGATGAGTTCACCGACCCACATCAGCATTGCGGTACCCGCAACAAGCGTTGGAATAACCAGTAATGCACGCGGCATGAACGGATCAAGCAAGATAACGTCTGGTGCTTGGGCTGCTGCACCAAAGAATGCAGACCCATTTCCTTGTCCGAAGATAAACGTGAGTCCGGAACCTTGTAACAGTGCAATTGCAATTGCGACGTAACGAGTCCATTGTGTGATCTTGCGCTGACCAACAGCACCCATCTCTTGCCATTCCTGCAATTTGGGAATCACAACGTTCAGCACCTGCATGATGATGCTGGCTGTGATGTACGGCATGATGCCAAGTGCGAAAATGGAGAAGGACCCGAAGGCTCCACCAGAAAACAAGTTCAAGAACCCAAGAGCACCTTGTGATTTCGACGCTTCACGCAATTGCGCAACGGCACTGGCATCAATGCCGGGCACGCGAAGAGACGAACCAAAGCGATAGACCATGATCATGACAAGGGTGAAAAACACCTTCTTGCGAAGATCTTCTACCTTGAAGATGTTCTTCAGGTTAGAAAACACGTAGTACTCCTTATCGACATCGCGCAGTAACTGCTGCGACGACGGTTAGCGGTTGGTGAACTGGTTGCCCTTAGCCGGAGGACGAATTTTGTGTGGCAAAGGCAGAATAGTCACAGAACCACCTGCAGCAAGAATGGCAGCTTCCGCTGACTTCGAGACTGCATGAGCAGAGACCTTGACTGGGATCGACAATGTGCCACGGCCAAGAACCTTGACCAAGGTGCCCTTGTGCGCAACACCCTTTTCCATGAGAATTTCAGGAGTTACTTCCGCAAGACCGATATCTGTAAGTGCGTCAAGGTTGACGGCGTAATACTCAACACGGAATGGGTTATTGAAGCCCTTCAACTTTGGAAGACGCTGGCTCATTGGTGTCTGACCACCTTCGAAACCGCGAGCTACCTTGCCGCGACCACGTGCGTTCTGACCCTTAGTACCACGGCCGGCAGTTTTACCGCCCTTACCGCCGGTACCACGACCTTTGCGCTTTGCGCGGTGGTTACTTCCTGGTGCTGGTGCAAGTTCATCGACGCGCATGATCAGTTGTTCTCCTTGACTTCAATGAGGTGAGGAACTCGGGCAATCATGCCGCGAATTTCTGGACGATCGGGAAGAGTGTTGGTGTCACCAATTTTGGTGAGACCAAGTGCGCGAAGTGTGCCAACAGATTTTGGCTTTGCGCCAATCTTTGAACGCTTCAACGTAACGGTAAGAGTTTTCTCAGCCATGATTAATGTGCCTCTCCAGCAGCGAGTGCTTTCTTGCGCTCGTTGTATGCCTTCAGTAATCCCTTTGGAACAAATGTCTCGGCAGGAATGCCGCGACGCTTTGCTACTTCATCAGGACGCTGTAGTTCACGAAGACCATCTATGGTTGCACGAGCAACGTTGATTGCGTTCGCAGAACCAAGTGACTTAGCAAGCACGTCGTGCACACCAGCTTCTTCAAGAATGATTCGAGCTGCACCGCCGGCAATAACACCGGTACCAGGAGCAGCAGGCTTCAAGAGAACGCGACCAGCTCCGGAGATTCCGAGAATTGGGTGAATGATTGTTGTGCCGGCAAGAGCAACATCAAACATGCTCTTCTTTGCTTCTTCAGTACCTTTTTGGATTGCCAAAGGAACTTCCTTTGCCTTTCCGTATCCGAGACCAACGCGGCCATTGCCATCGCCCACAACAACAAGTGCAGTGAAAGAGAAACGACGTCCGCCCTTGACAACCTTTGCAACACGGTTGATGTGAATCACGCGTGATTCACGAAGTGCGCCTGGCTCTGGGGGTGTTGACGGATTTGCGTTGTTTGAGTATGAGTTACTCATTAGAACTCCAGTCCTGCTTCACGAGCAGCTTGCGCCGCTGCGGCAACACGGCCATGGTAGGCGTAACCACCGCGGTCGTAAACGACCGTTGAGATTCCGGCTGCCTTAGCGCGTTGTGCGATTAATTGTCCGACTTTTGTAGCTGCGGCAACAGTTGCACCACTAGCGCTGCGAAGGTCGCCTTCAACAGATGATGCTGCAGCGATTGTGTGACCGAGATCATCATCAATGAGTTGCATGCTGAAGTGCTTGTTTGTGCGATGCACGGCAAGACGCGGACGTGCTGCTGTGCCGAAGATCTTTTTGCGTACACGACGATGACGACGAAGTCGTGACTCGCGACGAATGCTTGAGAGATTTGCCATGGTGAATCCTTACTACCGAATCACTTCTTGCCGGTCTTGCCGGCCTTACGGAGAATGTGCTCATTGAGATAACGCACGCCTTTGCCCTTGTATGGCTCTGGCTTACGGATTGAACGAATGTTTGCTGCAACTTGACCGACAAGTTCTTTGTCGATGCCCTTCACAATGACTCGTGTCTGCACAGGAATTTCGAATGAGATTCCTTCAGGTGCTGGCACGATGACAGGGTGAGAGAAACCAAGTGCAAGACGCAAGTTTGCGCCCTGTGCTTCAGCCCGGTAACCCACGCCAACGATTTCAAGTTCTTTTGCAAAACCTTCAGTGACACCCAAGACCATGTTGTTCACGAGTGTGCGTGACAAACCGTGGAGTGCACGGTTCTGACGCTCGTCGTTTGGACGCTCAACAAAGATGATGGTGTCTTCTTTACGGACAACAATTTCACCAGGAATATCGCGTGCGAGTGTTCCCTTTGGACCTTTTACGGTGACGGTGCGACCAGCAATGGTGACATCGACGCCGGATGGAACGGTGATGGGAGCTTTACCAATTCGTGACATATTCGTTTCCTACTTTCGTCCCAGGCTCACCACACGAAGCACAGGACTTCGCCGCCGACCTTGCGCTTACGCGCTTCACGGTCGGTCATAAGACCTTGGCTAGTGGATAGAACTGCGACACCAAGACCACCAAGCACGCGAGGCACTTGAGTCGAATTGCGATACACGCGAAGACCAGGAGTTGACACACGTGTCAGACCCTTGATGGTGCGATGGCGATCATTTGAATATTTCATTTGAACGGTGAGTTGATTGCCTGGACCTTTTGAAGAAGGTGCCACGGCGTAGCTATTGATGTAACCCTCTTTTTTGAGGATTTCAGCAAGAGCAACTTTTTGTTTCGACGATGGCATCACTACTGCTTCGTGCAACGCAGTATTTGCGTTGCGGATGCGGGTGAGCATGTCTGCGATTGGATCGGTCATCATGATTGGTACCTACCAGCTCGCCTTAGTAACGCCTGGAATTTCTCCGGCGTGAACCATTTCTCGAAGACAAATACGGCACAGTCCAAATTTGCGGTACACCGAACGGGCGCGTCCACACTTGCGGCAACGTGTGTAACCACGCACCTTGAACTTTGGTTTTGCATTTGCTTTATTGATTTGTGAAATCTTGGCCATGACCTACCTACTTCCTCTTGCCGCCGCGGACAGGACCGCGACCCTTTGGCTTCTTACGTGCGGGGGGTCCACCCTCGTTGCCACGCTTGAAGGGAAAACCGAATGCGTCGAGAAGGGCACGGCCCTGCTCGTTGCTGACTGCTGTTGTAACAATTGTGATATCCATGCCACGAGTGGCATCAATCTTGTCGTAATCAATTTCTGGGAACACGATCTGATCTGCAAGACCAAACGTATAGTTGCCGCGACCATCCCATGAGTTCACAGGCAGTCCGCGGAAGTCGCGGATACGAGGAATTGCAATGGAAAGCAAACGATCGAAGAATTCCCACATGCGGTCGCCACGCAATGTGACTTTGCAACCAATTGCTTGATCTTCACGCAGTTTGAAGTTTGCGATTGCGTCACGTGACTTGGTGACGAGTGGCTTTTGACCAGACAATGCTGTGAGGTCTGAAACTGCACCATCAAGAAGTGAAGGCTGCTGAGTTGCGCGGCCTACACCCATGTTGACGACAATCTTTTCAAGCTTTGGAACCTGCATTGGATTCGCAAGACCAAGTTGAGTAAGCAGAGCCTGCTTGATCTCAGCTTCGTAACGAACCTTCAGGCGTGGAGAAGTAGCGGTAGTAGCCATCAGACTTCGTCTCCTGTCTTTTTCGCAACGCGCACCTTGGTGCCGTCGTCTTTGATCTTGTATCCAACACGTGTTGGCTTACCCTTGACTACGAGCATCACGTTTGATGCATCGATTGGCATTGGCTTTTCAATGATGTCGGCTTTTTGGTTTGCACTGCGAGCCTTTGTGTGGCGCTTAGCAATGTTGCGGCCTTCAACGATCACTTGGTTGTCTTTTGGACGAACTTCAATGATCTCGCCTTGCTTACCAGCGTCTTTGCCAGCAATAAGTTGAACTGTGTCACCTTTACGGAACTTCATGACTAGAGCACCTCCGGTGCGAGCGAGACGATTCGCATAAATTTCTTGTCACGCAATTCGCGGCCAACTGGTCCGAAAATACGGGTGCCGCGAGGCGTGAGATCTTCTTTGATAAGAACTGCTGCATTTTCGTCGAAGCGGATGTAGCTGCCGTCTGGACGACGCTTTTCCTTCTTCACACGAACAACAACACAACGAACTACTTCACCTTTTTTCACTGCTGCGCCTGGAATGGCGTCTTTCACAGTGGCGATGAAAACATCACCAATTGATGCGTAGCGACGACGTGTTCCACCAAGAACCTTGATGCACAACACTTCTTTTGCGCCACTGTTATCGGCAACGCGGAGACGAGACTCTTGCTGAATCACTTTGCACGCTCCAGAACTTCAATGATGCGCCAGCGCTTGAGCTTTGACATTGGACGAATTTCCATAACGCGAACGCGGTCACCAATGTTGACATCGTTGGTTGCGTCGTGTGCGTAGAGCTTCTTGGTACGAACGACCATCTTGCTGTATTTATGGTGAGCAACACGCTCGACAATGGCGATCACGGCGGTTTGGTTCATCTTGTTGGAGACGACCATTCCTTCGCGAACCTTGCGTGCGTTGCGCTCTTCGGTGTTATTTTCTTCTGCCATGTGACTACTCACTTCCCGGCTGCCTCGGCCGCAACGATTTCGCGCTGACGGATGAGGGTATTGATGCGGGCGATTTGACGACGTACTTTGCCCAACTCGTCATGCTTGTCGAGTTGGCCTGTTGCGTTGCGAAATCGCAAATTAAGGGCTTCTTGTTTACTGGCACGGAGCTCGGCCACGAGGGCTGCGAGATCCATGTCACGAAGGTCGGTAATTGAATGTGCCATTTTTTACTGTCCTATCAGATTGGCTCGTCGCGTGAAATAACGCGAGCCTTGATCGGGAGCTTTTGTACGGCGCGCTCGAGAGCGGCACGCGCAACATCAGCGCTTGGGTACGACAACTCGAACAAAATGCGACCAGGCTTCACAACTGCAACCCAAAACTCTGGGTTACCTTTGCCGGAACCCATGCGGGTTTCTGCTGGCTTCTTTGTCACCGGCTTGTCAGGAAAGATGTTGATCCATACTTTTCCGCCGCGCTTAATGTGACGAGTCATTGCAATACGAGCAGCTTCGATTTGACGAGCGCTGATCCAACCTGGTTCAAGAGCTTGAATACCGAACTCACCAAATGCAAGTGCGTTTCCGCCCTTTGATACACCGGTCATACGACCGCGCATCTGCTTACGGTGTTTTACTTTACGAGGCATCAACATGATCAGCCCTCCCCACGAAGTTTTGGAGTCTCATGCGAATCGTGCATACGACGCTCGATTGCTTCTTCTTCTTCAAGCAAACGCTCGAACTCAGGATCAGCAGGCTTGACGAGTGGTTGGATTTCTGGCTCAGCGGTTTCAACAGCGCCACGAGGTCCGCCTGATGAAACAACTTTACGAGCAGCAGCTTCTTGAACAACTTGACCGGAAGTTTCGCCAACAGCCATTGCTGCTTCACGAGAAATCTTGTCTTGTGAAGTGCTCTTGTACGGAAGGATGTCGCCCTTGTAGAGCCACACCTTTACGCCAACGCGACCAGAACTGGTACGTGCTTCGCGGAATCCGTAGTCGATGTCTGCACGAAGTGTGTGCAAAGGAACACGTCCTTCGCGGTACCACTCTGTGCGGCTCATTTCAGCTCCACCAAGGCGGCCTGAACATTGAACACGAATACCAAGTGCACCAAACTTCTGTGCGTTTTGAACAGCACGCTTCATAGCGCGACGGAAAGCGATGCGATTGACCAATTGGTCGGCAACACCCTGCGCGATAAGAGCTGCGTCAAGTTCTGCTTGCTTGATTTCAACAATGTTGAGTTGCAGGCGGTTGTTACCAGTGATCTTTGCAAGGCCAGTACGAAGCTCGTCTGCCTTTGCACCTTTACGACCGATAACAATTCCGGGACGCGCGGTGTGAACGTCGATGCGAAGCTTGTCACGTGTGCGCTCTACTTCAACGCGACTAACAGCTGCATCTTCAAGTGTCTTCATGAGGTACTCACGGATTTTCCAATCCTCTGTGAGATAGTCCTTGTATTCGCGCTCGCTGAACCAGCGGCTCTTCCAGTCTGTAGTGATGCCGAGTCTGAACCCGTATGGATTGATCTTCTGACCCATCAGTTGCCTGCTTCTTCAGTGGTGGTGGTGTCGACTTGGTCGTCGGCAACGATCTCTTGATCGACAGCAGGTGCTTCCTTGCGGCTTGCAGCAACACGTGCGCGACGGTTGTTGGAAGGTGCACCCTTTGTCATTGTCTTTGCTTCAATCACTGCAAGTTGTGAATCGCTCATGCGATCAACAATGAGTGTGATGTGACATGTTCGCTTCAAGATTGCTCCGGCACGACCCTTTGCGCGAGGACGGAAACGCTTGAGCGTTGGACCCTCGTCTGCGAAGCATGCCTTTACGAACAATTCGTCAGCGTCAAGCTTGTCGTTTTCAACAGCATTTGCTACAGCAGATGCAAGAACCTTGCGAATAACACGTGCAGCTTCACGATCTGTAAACTGCAAGATTTGGTCTGCAGTGCGAACGTCTTGGTTGCGAACAAGGTTCAGCACGACGCGCACTTTCGATGCAGATGAACGGTGGTAACGAGCGCTTGCGCGACTTCCACTTTTTGCACCGACGACGCGGTTGGCTTCATTGAGCTTTGGACCGGTCATGACTACTTCCTCGTGTTCTTTTCTTGTCCAGCGTGGAAGCGGAAAGTACGAGTTGGTGAGAACTCACCAAGCTTGTGGCCAACCATTGACTCTGTGCAATATACAGGGACGTGCTTGCGACCGTCGTGCACGGCAATGGTGAGACCCACCATGTCCGGAACGATGGTTGAGCGACGCGACCATGTCTTGATGACTTTGTGATCACCGGCAGTAACTGCGGCGTCAACTTTCTTGAGCAAGTGGTCGTCAACAAACGGACCCTTTTTGAGGCTACGAGACATGAGTTACCTCCGACCCTTTCCGGCACGACGCCGACGAACGATGAGTGATTGAGATGGTTTGTTTTTGTTACGTGTACGGCCTTCTGGCTTACCCCAAGGAGATACTGGAGGACGACCACCAGAAGTCTTACCTTCACCACCACCGAGTGGGTGGTCGACAGGGTTCATGGCAACACCACGAGTTTGTGGGCGAACGCCCTTCCAACGGTTACGTCCGGCCTTGCCGATCTTGACGAGTTCGTGTTCTGAGTTACCAACTTCACCAACGGTGGCGCGGCAATCAAGAAGAACTCGACGCATTTCGGTAGAAGGAAGACGCAATGTTGCGAAGTCGCCTTCTTTAGCGACAACTTGAATTGACATTCCGGCAGAGCGAGCAATTTTGCCGCCTTGACCAGGACGAAGTTCAACGTTGTGCACAACAGTTCCGACAGGGATGTAACGCAATTGCATTGCATTTCCTGGCTTGATGTCTGCACCGTGTCCGCTTTCGACACGCATACCTACTTCAAGACCCTTAGGAGCAAGGATGTATGCCTTTGTTCCGTCCATGTAATGAAGAAGTGCAATGCGGCACGTACGGTTCGGGTCGTACTCAATTGATGCAACCTTTGCAGGCATGCCATCTTTGATGCGCTTGAAGTCGATGATGCGGTACTGGCGCTTATGTGCACCACCGCGGTGACGTGAAGTCTTGCGACCGTAGACGTTACGTCCGCCGGTGTTTGACTTTGAAGAGAGAAGAGTCTTTTCAGGCGTCGTCTTTGTGATCTCTGAGAAATCAGAGACTGTCTGGAAACGACGTCCGGGACTAGTTGGTTTGCGCTTGCGAATTGCCATGATTATTTCAGCTTTCGAACAACGGGATTTTGCTTCCCGCAGCAAGGGTGACTATGGCCCGCTTGGTGTGCGGGCGCTGACCGATTCGGTTGGAGTTACGTGTGCGCTGGAACTTGCCCTTGCGATTGATTGTGTTGACCTTGAGTACCTTGACGCCCCAGATTGCCTCGATGGCATCGTGGATCTCGGGCTTAGAAGCATCAACTGCAACTTGAAACGTGTACACATCTGTTTCCATAAGCGCGTAGCTCTTTTCAGAGACAACAGGCTTCAGAATGATGTCGCGTGGATCTTTCATTACTTAGCTTCCTTTGCGATGGGCAGACTGTCTTTTGAAAAGACAATCCAGTCGTTGCACAAAACGTCGTATGCATTGAGTTCACCAACAAGTGTGAGTTGCACTTCGGGAACATTGCGGAAGCTCTTGATTGCAACTTCTTCAGATGGAGAAACAACAACCATGACGCGACCTTCAACACCAAGAGCGGTGAGTGCCTTGAGTGCATCTTTTGTGCTTGGAGATGTAAGGCCCCATGACTCGATAACAACGATGTGTCCTGAGCTGTTGCGATCTGACAACGCAGACGCAAGTGCAAGACGAATCATTTTGCGTGGCGTGCGTTGTGCGTACGAACGAGGCTTTGGTCCGTGAGCAATACCGCCACCCTTGAAATGAGGAGCGCGGGTTGAACCCTGACGTGCTCCACCAGTTCCCTTTTGGTTGAAAGGCTTCTTACCTGTACCTGAAACTTCAGCACGAGTTTTTGTGCTTTGTGTTCCGGCGCGACGACCTGCAAGTTGTGCTGTGACAACTTGGTGCATCACTGGAACGTTTGGTTCTACTGCAAACAGTTCGTCTGCAACGTCAACGTTGCCAGCCGCTTTACCTGATGAATTCTTAACTGCGATTGATGCCATCGGAATTACTTCGCCTTCACTGCGTTACGCACGATGACAACGCCACCGTTCGGGCCAGGAATAGAACCCTTAATCAAAATGAGACCGCGCTCTGGATCGCTTTGCACTACTTCAAGATTGAGAGTGGTGACTTGCTCGTGACCCATGTGGCCAGCCATTCTGAGACCTTTGAATACACGACCTGGGAATGAGCATGAACCAATGGAACCAGGAGCACGATGGTGCTTATGGTTACCGTGGCTTGCGCCCTGGCCGCTGAAGTTGTGACGCTTCATACCACCAGCAAAACCTTTACCGCGGCTGACCGCAGTGACGTCGACTATTTCGCCCGGTGCAAGAAGATCAGCTGCGATCTCTTGCCCGACAACGAAGCCATCGACTGAGTCGAGGCGTAGTTCGACGAGGCGGCGGCCCGCTTCGACTTTTGCTGACGCAAAGTGTCCCTGCTCAGGCTTGCTGAGCTTGGAGGCACTCTTGTGTCCGTATGTAACTTGTAACGCGGTGTATCCGTCGCGGTCATTTGTTTTGACCTGGACAACACGTACTGGCTCTACGCGCAGCACTGTGACAGGGATGACTCGTTGGTCATCTCCCCACACTTGTGTCATGCCGACTTTTTCGCCGACGATCGCTTTTTGTGCCATGGCGGCAACCCTTTTTCTCGTTTGGTTATTCACGCAAATGCTCCGAGAACATTTCTGTTAACGGAGCACGTGTCTGGGTGTTGCCGTGTGGTTCCACTCTGCTTTACAGCGTTGTGGCCTTCACGGACGTCGATTATTTTTTGTGTCTTCGACGGTCGATCTAGCTTTTCGGGTTTATACCCGAATCGCACGGACTGGAAACGCTATCGGCAGTTTCGGCTAATCCACATGGGAACCATCGAGTGATTTACCGAGGGAAACGCTTCTCAATCCAGTCAGCCACGATTTCGAGAGCTTCGACGCGATGACCCTCCAGATAATGAGGCGCGCCCTTCATTTCTACATACGTGGAGTCGGCCGCGCCAGAAGCAGCCACGATCTCCTTCGCTTCCCTAATGCGGATTTCTGTATCTGCCGTGGGGTGCAATAGCAGGGTCGGAACCTTGATATGGGGCATGGTGTCAGCCAGTTTGGCGTGGCTAGAGAGTCCCGACCAGGTACTGAGCCAACCCCGAGATGTCATGGTCCGAGCCAGCCCACCGCGGCCATAGTTGGCCTCAAATGGGTCCGGGAAGGCGAAAAGTGACCCCATTGGGCGCTCATCTGGCTCTAACGACAGGTCGAGATAGACCGGATTGGCCAAAGTTCGGTAAATCGCGTGATATTTCGTGAAGACCCGGCGGGCCCGCTGTTCGCGCCACATCTCTAAGTTTGTGTCTTTGTGAATTTCCTTCAGGGCTAATCCGGCGGTTTCAGCATCGGCAATGGCCTGTTTGGCGATGGCATCGATTCTGGCTACTCGGGCTCGCTGGGCTGCTCGATATTTTGCCAACCAGTCAAGGTCGTATGAGCTTGGTTCTGGCCACGGGCGCCATCCGTTGTCCGGGTTGTACATATCAAGTTCGGGCACACGACTGAATGGGTCATTTTCATCAGCCACCGACGGGTCGATGACCTGCAACATAAAGACGCCTTCACCGGGATGAGCTGCCATGCCTACCCAACCGTCACCGATTCCTAATTCAGCATGAGCCATTGCCATGAGTGAGCCGCCACCAGAGTTGCCGAGCAAGATGACCGACTCTGCTCCACGACGTTTCATTTCATCGTGAGCAACTTTGACATCGATGATGCAGTTCTCGTGCAGACAGTCGGTGTCGTTATTGAGATACCGAGTTGAAAAACCAAACACTGCATAACCAGCGGCAGCCAATAGTGGACATGCGTAGTGCACACTGAAATCGCCGCGAGGGTGCGACAAGATCACAGCTGTTTTCCATTTGCCGTTTGGTGGTGTCCACAACAGTCCGCGCACCAATGCCCCATCAGGTGTGACAAGACGAATTGACTCGCGCGGTATGTCAACCGATGGAGCGTCTTCTGGCAATGGCCAATAGTTCAAACCAAACGGACGTTGTCCTCCGAGATGTGCATCAAGATGTTCCATGAGGGTTTTACTTTTCAGCTAGGGCACGAGCACCCGGATAATCTGCTTTGCCGTTTGGTGCACGCGGTACTTCTGAAACAAACACAACACGCTTGGGCGCCTTGTAGCCAGATAATTGTTTCTTCACTGACGCAATAACATCTGCTTCGCTGAGAGTGACTCCAGGGTCTACAGAAGCAACGGCAACAACGATTTGTCCAAACTTCTCATCGGGAAGGCCGACAACCAAACAATCGCGAACTCCAACATTGCGCTTGACAGCTTCTTCAACTTCCTCGGGAAACACTTTCTCTCCCGCTGTGTTGATGACCTGACTACCACGGCCAAGCAGCACGAGGCTTCCATTTTCATCGTACTTTCCTAGGTCACCAGGGAATGAATAATTCACGCCACCAATCGTGCGAAATGTACGAGCAGATTTCTCTGGATCTTTGAAGTACCCAATTGGCACATGACCTCCGCTTGCCACTTTTCCTGTTCCACCACTGCCCGGTAATACTTCGTTGTCATCCTCATCAAAGAGCTTTGTGGTTGGGTTAACCATAAAAACTGCTGTTTCGGCAGGGGCATCCTTCACCATCACACTCGAACCCATGCTGCCTTCCGTGCTTCCCATCGCATCGAGTAGAGCAATTTGTGGAATGTGATCAATAAGACGACGCTTCACTTCTGTGGTCCACATAACACCAGATGAAACCATTCGTGTTAGTGAAGATGTGTCGTACTTCTTCCCTGCTCGTTGCGCAGCATCAAGTGCGTCAGCAATCGGCCGAGCAAATGCATCTCCGACAATGACAACGTTCTGCACGCGTTCAGTTTCAACGAGAGACAACAATTCATCTGCATCAAACTTGCGATTCTGCAAAATGAGCACAGTGCCTGCAACTGCGTGCGGAATCATTGCCCCAATCCACATACCTGTTCCGTGCATCAGTGGACAACAGGGAACTACGACATACGTACCGTCACGCTTTCTTACTTCACTCAACAATGGCGCTAATTCACGCCAATCATCGGTGAGCGGCAGACCCAATGCAATAAGACCATTCCCGACAAACTGCTGTGTATGACTTCCCATCGTGTACATGACGCCTTTTGGCATTCCGGTTGTCCCACCGGTGTACAACATGTATATGTCATCACCTGAACGCTCTATGCGTGGTGCTGGTTCATGAAGTGCAATCAAATCTTCATATTTGACTCGACCTGGTACCACTGCGGTTGCAGGACCGTCATCAACTTCAACAATGAGTCGGAGCAAGGGCAACTTTCCGACAACTTCAGCAACTCTGTCTGCGAGAGACGCGTGATAGAACAACGCTTTGCAATCTGCATTGTCTAATAAATACTCAAGCTCATTTCCGAGATACCGAAAGTTGACGTTAATCGGTACTACACGTTGCTTGAACGATGCGTAATGAGTTTCTAAATATTCAGCACTGTTGTAGAGATACAACCCAGATTTATCATCTGGTCCTAAACCAGCTGCCGTCAATGCCGCAGCAACACGGGCTGCACGATCGTCATATTGCGACCATGACAGCCGCTTATCTCCGTCAATCACCGCTGGCACATCACCCAGTTGGTCGGCGTACGATTCCCAAATCGTCGCAAAATGCATGTTCATATAATTTCCCCCGCTGAATACTGCCATTGATTCAGAGGGGGCTCTACCATCGGAGAGTTTCCGCTTATTGCGCTGCAAGACGCACTGTAATTATTCTTTCGGACGCGCGACCAATGTCGCTGTCAAATCCTTCGCAACGCCATCACGTTCCACTTTGATTTTGAGCACATCACCGGGTGCAGAGTCGCGAACTATCGCGATGAGCGCACCTTGGCCCGTTATGGCTTGGCCATTGATCTCCAAGACGATGTCATTTACTTTCAAACCGGCCTTGTCAGCAGGAGAATCAGCTTGTACTTCACCTATGACTGCACCAGCGCCGCCATCTGTGCGATCAGTAAGCGAGATACCGAGGTAACCCTGCGCACGAACTGCACCGCCTGCATCAGCGCGCAGTTGCGCGGCAACACGTTGCACTTCTGCCACACCAATTGCAAAACCAATATTATTAGCTGCGGTACTGCTGTTGCCATTTGCCACTGCAGTGTTGATTCCAACGACCTGACCATTCAAGTTAATGAGAGGCCCGCCAGAGTTGCCCGAAGAAATTGCTGCATCAGTTTGGATGAGACCATTCAAAGCGCCATTGCTATCAGTGAGAGTTCTGTTGAGAGCCGAAATAATTCCTGAAGTGACGCTGGGACCACCATCAAGTGCGAGCGCATAGCCAACAGCAACAACAGGGTCGCCAACGGCAATGCTTTCAGGGTTAGCAAATGTTGCGGCAGTAAGCCCTGCGGCGCTAACTAACTTGATCAATGCCAGATCGTTGCCTGCATCTCTTGCAAGAACTTTTGCCATGATGGGTGCAGTTGTCCCGTTCAAGCGAACACGAACACTTGTAGAGCCTTCAACAACGTGATTGTTAGTAAGTATCTCACCGTCACTTGTGACGATGATGCCGGTACCAACTGATTCGCCTTCACCCGAGAGACTGTCAATGGTGACGATGCTTGGCGCGATAGCCGCTGCAGCACGTGCGATGTCAGTCTTGCCGACATTTTCTGGCTTGATAGGAGCGGCCGTTACAAGTGGCCCACCATTTGTTGAACTGCTCGAAGAATTGGCGCCGATAATGCCACCGATAACGCCACCGCCCAGAGACATTGCCAGAACAAGCAGAACCGCAATTACTCGATTGCCGCGAGGACGTGCGGTGGGTGCTGCGGGCGGGGTGTTGGCCCAATGGGATTCAAAACTCATGTCTTAAGTATCTACCCAAACTGGTTAAGAACCTGCAACAGACGACACAAGAATTTGGTAAGAAATGCAAAAGGAACGACCCGCTGGGTCGTTCCTTTTGAAAGACAATGAATTATCTGGGGAATTTATCCCTGGATTTTGATCTCAATATCAACGCCAGCTGGCAATTCGATGCGCTGGAGCGAATCGATGGTCTTACTGTTCGGTTCGACAATGTCAATAAGGCGCTTGTGGATACGCATCTCGAAGTGCTCGCGTGAGTCCTTGTCAATATGGGGTCCACGAATAACGGTGAAACGATGCTTGTCAGTAGGCAATGGAATTGGTCCACGGATTTTTGCATTTGTGCGAAGCACTGTTTCAACAATCATTCGAGTCGACTTATCAATGATGTCGTGGTCGAATGCCTTGAGGCGGATACGGATGCTGTTGCTTGCCATCTTGATCTACTTCAAAATCTTTGTGACTTGGCCGGCACCAACAGTACGGCCACCTTCACGAATAGCGAAACGAAGACCCTCGTCCATAGCAATTGGCTTACCCAACTCAACAACCATGTTGACATTGTCACCAGGCATCACCATTTCAGTACCAGCAGGCAACTGAACAGTTCCAGTCACGTCAGTCGTACGAAAGAAAAACTGTGGA
>CAMDVC010000002.1 GCA_945878785.1 Bifidobacterium breve
GCGAAGTCAGGTCATCGCACTGGCGGAGACCCTCGTAATCGCCAATATGTAGGTGACCATCTCACTGCAACTGCGGACGATGCGCACATTGCTCTGTGCATGGACCCACAAACATCAGGCGGATTACTCGCAGCTGTTCCGCAAGCCACCGCTGATGCACTTGTAAGTTCGGGCGGATGGACAGCCGTAGGGCATTTCGTTGTGGGCGGACCAGCGCTCGAAATTCGTTGAGCCCCACGGGCTCTCGGACAGCCCGAGTACCCTGACATGCATGGCCACGGTTCGATTCTTTGCTCAGGCTCGTGAGGCCGCGGGAACCGGAACCGCCGTCATTTCTGGATCCAGTGTTGGGGCAGTGCTTGATTCCGCTGTTGCCAAGTATGGCTCCCAGTTCGAAGCGGTGCTCGCAATGAGCAAGGTATGGCTGAATGGTGAAGAGGTGTCACGCGAGCACCCCGTGACCGATAAAGATGAAGTAGCGGTGTTGCCGCCTGTGTCGGGAGGAATCTGATGTCAACTGAAATCCCAGGCACATTGGCCGAGATTCGTGCACAACGCAACGCATTGAATATGGAAGAAGATGCCATTTCATATGTACGTCGACTTGCTCAAGGTCGACTTGATTTAGTGCAAGACGAAGAACGTCGCAGAGCAAGTGGTGCTGACGCACCAGTGGGTTCATTAGCCGATCGACTTGCAGATGTATTTGGACAACAACATGGTGGTGGCAGTGCGCGTCCGCCACGTGAAACAAATATTGCTGGTGATCATCCGTTGGTGAATGAACTTGATGAACTGTGTGAGCACTATCAGTTTGAATCACTTGAGAACATTGATGATCGTGCGTTATCTGACCTTGCAGGTGCATTAGGAATGTTTGAAAAATCTTGTTCACAACAGCGTCATGATTTGTTTGAACGTATCGATGCGCTTACTGCTGCATTAGTAGCGCGTGTGCGCGAAAGTGGCGCCGGTGCAGTGGTGAAAGATTCGTAGGGCCATGCCTATTCGCCCAACTGAGACGTTGCACGATGTCGGTGAATTCATTCGCCAACAACGCGAGAACGCACAAAAGAGCATTCGTGACCTTGCGCGTTCTGCCGGAGTATCGAATCCGTATCTCTCGCAAATAGAACGCGGCATCCGTCGACCATCGGCCGACATCTTGCAGCAAATTGCTCGTGCACTCGAGATTTCAGCAGAGACCTTGTATGTCAGAGCAGGCATCCTCGATGGCTCGCCCCCGGTAGCCAGCAGCGTTCCCGAAGCTATTAATAACGACGAGCGACTCACAGGAGAACAAAAGCAAAGCCTTTTGTCCGTGTATCGGTCTTTTGTCGGCCCTGTCGCCCCCGAATAGCCACCCTTAGGGAATGAGACAAGCCCTAGATAGGTTGAGTTCTGCATGCTTCGTGTAGCCGTCCTCTCACTACATACGTCGCCTCTTGTCCAGCCAGGTGTTGGCGACGGAGGCGGAATGAACGTGTACGTGCGCGAGTTGGTATCTGCCCTTGCTCATGCCGGAGTTGACTGCACCACATATACACGTACGTGGCGTGATGATCTTCCCGCCGAAGTCATGATTGAGCCGAACCACAAAGTGGTGCATATTCCTGCAGGTGCAATAGATATGCCAAAGGGCGACATGATCTCGATTGTCCCTCAGTTCACTGAAGGAGTTCTTGATCACATCAATGCACACGGCGGCACCGATGTAATCCATGCCAACTATTGGCTGAGTGGACTCAGTGGCCACTCGCTGAAGCATGAACTTGATGTTCCACTGGTCAGTACTTTTCATACGTTTGCTCGCGTGAAGGCTGAAGGCGGCGACCCTGAATCTGAATTCCGCGAACAATCAGAAACCGAAGTTATTGGTTGCTCTGATGCCATCTGCGTCAGTTGCACAGAAGAAGAGCGTCAGTTCTTGTCTTTGTATGGAAACCCTCCTGGGAAGATTGAAATCGTTGCACCCGGAGTCGAGCATGCATTCTTTGCACCTGGTGATAAGCGTGGCGCACGCAAAGCTCTTGAACTTGGCAGCGGCCCTGTGTTGTTGTTTGTTGGTCGTATTCAGCCACTGAAGGGTGCTGATGTTGCAGTTCGCTCACTTGCAGAGTTGGGTCGTAAAGATGCAGTGCTTCTTATTGTCGGTGGTGCAAGCGGTACTGAAGGTGAAACTGAATTAGCCCATGTTCATTCGTTGATTGAAGAACTTGGCGTTGAAGGTCAAGTGCGCTTCGTTGCACCACAACCTCACCATATTTTGTCTACGTACTACCGCGCAGCAGATGTTGTACTGGTGCCAAGCAGAAGCGAAAGTTTTGGCCTTGTTGCGTTAGAGGCAGCAGCGTGTGGAATCCCCGTTGTTGCTACTGCGGTCGGTGGACTTCTGAACATAATTGAAGATGGTCGTACAGGTTTCCTGGTACCGGATCGTCAACCGGATATTTTTGCTCGCCATATCGCCACCATTCTTGATGATCCATCAGTCGCTGTGAATATGTCTGCTCAAGCGGCTGAGCGTGCAAAGGCATACACCTGGAGCTTTGCTGCGGCGCGTTTACGTCGTGCATATTCAGACCTCACGTCACGCGATCGAGTCGAGTGTAAGTAGAAATAGCAATGAGCGAGCTTTTCGGTAACACGCATCTTGAATTACTTGATCGGCAGATTACATCGTGGTTAATGACCATGATGGAACGCAATGCCACAATTGTTGCAGTTGACCGTGGTGAACCAGACGAGTATCGATGGTATGTGCGCATGCGGGGTGAAGAAAAAGAATTCACAACTGTGTGGTTCACACTTGGCCAGCGCACACTTCAGTTCGAAACATATGTCATGCCAGCACCAGAAGAAAATGCGGAACAGTTGTATGAGCATGTTCTGCGCCGCAACGAATCACTAGTGGGTGTGCATTTCTCCATTGGAATTGAAGACGCTATTTTCCTACGTGGCGAATTGCCACTACGCATGGTCGATGAAGACGAACTCGATCGCGTGGTCGGAACCCTTTATGCCACCGTCGAGCGCATTTTCCCCACCATCATCCGTATTGGTTTCGCCAGTCACTTTGCTGACTGAGTAATTGCCAAACGGCATTAGGCCTCGCCCACATCTCAATTGCCGAGGGGCGGGGAGGTCGGGGAAGTCAGCCCCGTCCTCGGCACCATCGCTATTAGTGTTGACATATGGCTTCACACACTCCACGGCTCGTCATTATCGGCGGGGGCAATATGGGCACTGCAATAGTCAGTGGCCTGGTGGCTAATGGGTGGGAAGCATCAAGCATCACAGTTGTTGAACTTGATGCAGACAAGCGGTCGTCATTGGAATCAACATTTGGTGTTCGTACTAGCGAAACTGTGGTTGTGGGCGACGGTGCACTTATTGCGGTGAAGCCTGGCGATGCTGCAGCAGTGTGCGCGTCGGCAGCTGTGCTTGGAATTCCACGCATTCTTTCTATTGCTGCTGGAATTTCTGTTGCAACATTGCAAGATGCTGCCGGTACAACAACAGCTGCAGTACGTGCCATGCCGAATACACCAGCATTAGTAGGCGAAGGTGTGTCAGCCATTTGTGGCAGTGCGCAATGCACTGAAGATGATCTTGCGTGGGCAGAGTCTTTGTTGAGTGCTGTTGGCATTGTGGTTCGTGTTGATGAAGCACACATGGATGTAGTGACAGCAGTTGCTGGTTCTGGCCCCGGCTATCTGTTCTTGATTGCCGAGTCGCTTCTTGACGCTGCGCGCGCGGAAGGATTACCCGCGGGTATTGCAGACACTCTTGTTAGGCAACTCTTCAAAGGCGCTGGCATTTTGCTCGCAGAATCTACGGAAAGCCCGGCCACGTTGCGTGAGCGCGTCACCTCCCCGAACGGTACAACCGCTGCGGGGCTTGGTGTTCTCGAGTCATCGGGCATTCGTGAAACTATGCACAACGTCGTGAAGGCAGCTGCCGCACGCAGTGTTGAAATGGGCAAATAGATCCCACACTTTTTTGTGAGGGGTATTTAACTTTTTCGTAACAACGGGTGTATGGTTGTGACACAGGTCACCAGCACCGGGAAACCAATGCTGGGAGTCGCGCTCAGCAATGAGCTGCGCCGAGAGGACCGGTGCCGTCGGGGGGTTGGCACCGGTCCTCCCGTATGTCTGAGCTCAAATCGTTTCTCTTCCAATATGGTGAACAAATGCACTCACACGTGTCTCTCTTAACTGACTATGGCCTCAACGATGAATTCGTTGGAGTGATGAAGTGCGTCATCACCGACATGGCACCACATGTACGCATCACTGACATAACCCACGGGATTCCAGCATTCGATGTTCGCGCTGGTTCGTTAGCCCTCGCACGGGCAATTCAATATGTGCCGCCGGGAATTGTGATTGCAGTTGTTGACCCAGGCGTCGGTACTTCACGTCGAGCAATAGCTATTGAAGTATCCAATGGTCGCGGCGTACTAATGGGCCCAGACAATGGGTTGCTTGCATCTGCTGCTGCAATGGCAGGCGGTGCAGAACGCGTTTTTGAACTGAGCAACGCCATGCTTCACATTGAAGCTCCAGGCACAACATTTGCAGGCCGCGATATTTTTGCTCCCGTAGCTGGTTTCCTGTGCAACGGTGGGGCAATTGAAGAAATCGGTGAACAAATTGATTCCGCAAGTGTGATGCCGGGACTAGTACCGATTCCCACTAACGAGACGCACGCAACATATGGCGACGGAGTGCGTTGCGAAATCACATGGGTTGATGTGTATGGCAATTGCCAACTAAACATCGGACCAGAAGACTTGGTGCACCTTGGTCCTGTGCTTCGTTTAGTCATTGGAGAAGATGTGCGTAGTGCACGCATGACAACTCATTTTGCTGACATTGATGGCGGCGCAATTGGTGCTGTCACAGATTCATACGGCATGGTGGCACTGGCTGTCGACAGAGGATCAGCTGCTGAAGTGCTGCGTGTTGGCGCCGGAGATGGTGTTTCTGTTTATGCAGGACAAGTAGATAGCGCTACGTCTGCTGTGTCGATACGTCCCGCCAAGTAAGGTTCAAGTGTGCGCCCAGCAGTGACTTTGACCATCGCCCTCCTTATCGGGGTCATCATGGCGTCAGGAATCATCAGTCTTCTGATGCTGAAATAAGGACAGTGGCCAGATGAATCTTGCTCATATTCTCGATGCACACCCAGATTCATCTACTGCCCTAGTGAGTCGCGGTCGTAGCACAACGTACGGAACATTGCGTCAACAAATTGCCAGTATGCGTGGTGCACTGCTTCGCGAAAATGTTGGAAAGGGTGATGTTGTTGCATTGTTGTGCGGCAATAGCCGTTACTTTGTCGTTTCGTATTTCGCTGCAATCGGAATTGGCGCAATCATTGCGCCATTGAATCCCACTAGCCCTGCACCTGAAATAGAGGGTGAGCTACTTGCGATTAAACCAACAGTTGTCGTTGTAGAGCCATCTGCAACTGCTGCATGGGAACTTATTCCGTCAGTCACATCATCCGCAGTACGAATTGTTATCGGCACTGAAGGTCATTCAATTCCGGGAGCTCTCACTATTGACGACATGTTGTCTGGTGCGCCTGCGGACATCCTTGATGTTGAGTCTTCGCATCCTGCCGCATACATGTTCACCAGTGGAACTGCGGGGTCACCTAAAGCAGCTGTGTTGACTCACAACAACTTGCTCACCAATATTCATCAAACAAATGTTGCTGAACACATTGGTTCTGACGATGTCACGTTTGGTGTATTGCCGTTGTTTCATATTTTTGGTCTCAACGTTGTGCTCGGCACAACTTTTGCTGGCGGCGGCTGTGTGGTTCTCGTACAACGCTTTGACCCAGTATCGGCGATGGAAACAATTGTTGAACGCAAAGTCACTGTGTTGCCTGGTGCTCCCAGCATGTGGATGGCATTAGCGCAACTTGATCACCCAACGCCTAACGGGTTTGCCGGAGTGCGCATTGCATTATCTGGTGCTGCAAAATTGCCCGAACAAATCAGTCAATCAATTAGCGCTCGTTTCGGCCTTCAAGTGTTTGAAGGGTATGGGCTTACTGAAGCTGCACCGGTGGTGACTACATCAATTGGTTTGACATGGATTCCTGGTTCTATTGGTCGAACTGTTCCGGGAATTGAACTTCGTTTAGTTGATGAGAATGGTGATGATGTTCTTATTGGTGACAGTGGAGAAATTTTGATTCGCGGAGAAAATATTTTTGCGGGATATCTCAACGATCCGGAAGCAACAGCACGAGTATTAACTCGAGACGGCTGGTTGCGTACTGGCGATATTGCAGTTGTCGATGAAGACGGACATCTGTACATGGTTGACCGCATGAAAGATCTCATCATTGTTTCTGGCTTCAATGTTTTTCCTGCCGAAGTAGAAGGTGTGCTTAGCGCACATCCCGATATTGCAGAAGTTGTTGTGGTGGGAACACCTCACCCACATACAGGCGAGGCCGTACGGGCGTATGTTGTCGCTCGCAATGGAGTGCATCTTGATGAAGATGCGATTATCGATTACTGCCGTACAAAATTGGCACGGTACAAGTGCCCATCAAAGGTGTTGTTTGTTGATGCGCTTCCGCGCAATCTCATCGGAAAAGTTCAGCGCTTCGCTTTACGGTAGGTGATTGAGTGGCGGCACTTGCCACTAAGAACCCTGCAAACAAAATTGCAATGCCCAACATGAGCGTGACGGCAAATGCGGTGTCTTCGCCTAGTCGCCCAGACAATGTTCCACTTGCAGCCAACGTGGCTGCCCCGAGGGCGATGAGTGCATTACCAATCGCAAGTTTCGGAGCTGATGTCACGTGTCGTTCAACAGTTGACGACAGTGCGGGGTTTGCGCCACGTATCACGCGCCACACCGACCAGATGGCGCCACCAAAAATAATGAGCGCAGGAATTGATGAACCGACTGCAGCAAGAATGCGCGGCAGGGCTGTAAAGAGGTCACTGCCTTGAGGCATATCTGTTGGATTGATGGCGCCCTTCATTGGTGCCGTGAGGATGATGCCGGTGGAAAATCCGCTGAAGACAAGAAGGCACTGGGCGACCATGTGACCTGTTCGTTGGCCAGCCAAGAGATAGATGGTGCCTAGCGCCAGCCAGGGAACATTGATGACGGCACCAAAGAGGAAAAAGACTCGAAATGAGGCCGTACTCCAGCCCCGAGCCTCCGCCCACCAGAGAGCCAGAGCCGCAATGGCAAAGAGGCCCATAGCGATTGTCCATGCCAATTCATGGGGCCTGCGCCTACGAAGCCACCGATCCAAGGTGCTGAGACCAAAGGCCACAGCGATAATGAAGGAAGCTGCGGCAAGCGCCGTATTGAGGGTCACAGTCCCAATGTTAGGCGTGAGGCTATGGACTTCGTGAAATGATGCACGAGGTAATAGCGTGGGGGTGCATGTCGGAATCCCCCCGCCGCCGAATCCCAGAAGCTGCCCTCGGGCGTCTTCCCATATATTTGCGCATTCTCGTTGAACTCGGCCACGAAAATGTTGCGCAAGCGTCAAGCGAGCAGCTTGCTGAACTCGCAGGAGTCAATGCTGCAAAGGTGCGCAAAGATTTGTCGTACCTCGGCACCTACGGCACTCGAGGCGTTGGTTATGAAGTGCAATTTCTCACTGTGCAGATCCAACGTGAACTAGGCCTGAACCAGGCGTGGCCAGTTGTCATTGTTGGCGCTGGAAATCTTGGACAGGCAATGGCTAACTTCACTGGCATCGCAGAGCGTGGTTTTCATATTGTCGGAGTCGTCGACAAAGACGAATCAAAAATAGGTACGCAGGTGGGTGGTGTAAGCGTTACCCATGTCGACTCTCTCACCCAGCTTGTTCAATTGCACAAGGTCAGTATCGGAATCATTACAACTCCGGCGGCCCATGCTCAAGACGCGGCTGATTCACTAGTGCGTGCAGGCATCGGATCCATCATGAACTTTGCTCCAACAATTTTGTCGGTACCTCGCGATGTGCATGTGCGCAAAGTTGATCTTGCGCTTGAACTGCAGATTCTTAGCTACTACGAAGACTGCCGTAATGGCAATTTGCGCGACGTGCCTACAGACGGCCGCATAGACCCGGTGAGCGCGTAACACGATATGTCCATCGTTGTCCTCGGAATTAACTACCACACGAGTCCGGTCACATTGCTTGAAAAGGTAATGATTCCACTTCCTGCAATGTCTGAAGCATTGCGGGTTCTTTCGAGCCATAGTGATATTCGTGAAGTTATAGTTTTGTCTACTTGCAACCGCACAGAGGTGTATGCAATAGCCGAGAGATACCATGCCGCTCACACAGACATTCTTGAATTCTTATGTGAGACGAGTGGCCTGAGTGCAGACGAGATCACACCTCATTTGTATAGCCAATTCGATGATGACGCCGTTGTGCATCTCTTTGAAGTTGCAGCTGGAATAGATTCAGCAGTTCTCGGCGAAACTGAAATCGTTGGTCAAGTGCGTGAAGCATGGGATTTTGCAATGAAGCAAGGTACATCGCGTAGCACATTGAATTTGTTGTTCCGTTACGCACTTGAATCCGGAAAGCGTGCCAGAACAGAAACTGGAATTAGTCGTTCTACTGCGTCTGTTGCACATGCTGCCGTAGAAATGGCAGAAGAAATTCTCGGAACACTCAGTGGCAAACGGGTTCTTGTTGTTGGCGCTGGTGAAATGGGAGAAGGAGTCGCAGGTGCGTTGTCTCGTGCTGGTACCGAAAGCATTACTGTTCTCAACCGCACCGTTTCTCGGGCAGAAGCACTCGCAGACAAGATTGGTGCTCGCGTTTCTGACTTTGAAAGTCTCGAAAATGAACTATCCACAGCAGATGTTGTGTTGGCGTGCACAGGTGCAGGTGGAGTCATCATTGATCACGAGTTATTGGCTCGTGTTCGACAGGGCGTTTCAACACCGTTACTTGTGGTTGATATCGCGTTACCGCGTGACGTTGCTGCGAGCGTTGCAGAGTTGCCTGGCGTGACATTGCGAGACCTCGATAATCTCAGTGACTGGGCGCAGCGGGGTATTGATAAGCGTTCATCTGAAGTGGGCCAGGTTCGCGAAATTATTGGTGAAGAAGTGAAACGCTTCCTGCTTGATCAAACACAACGACAGGCAGCGCCGCTAGTCGCCCAATTACGTGAAGTAGTCGAATCAATTCGCACGGCCGAGATGGATCGGTTTGAGACAGCGTTGTCAGCGATGACCCCAGAACAGCGGGAACTTGTGGAATCCATCTCTCACGGCATCATCAACAAAATGCTTCATGTCCCCTCTGTGCGCCTTCGTGAGGCTGCCGGAACTCCACAGGGAGAACGACTGTCAGCTGCGGTCCGAGATTTGTTTAGTCTCGACTAAGAACATCTATGACAACTATTCGTATCGCCACACGCTCCAGCGCACAAGCACGCACTCAGGCAGAGGCGGTCGGCGCATTATTGATAGCCGCCAGCGACGGCGTTGCAGTTGAGTACGTGTTTGTTGATACGCACGGCGATCTCAACGCAACAACTCCGTTACATCTCATGGGTGGTCAAGGCGTCTTTGTGAAGGAAGTGCAGCGTGCAGTACTTGAGAATCACGCAGATATTGCAGTGCACTCTGCAAAAGATCTTCCCTCGCAGAACGCAGACGGGCTCGTAATTGGTGCAATTGGCGAACGCCGAACACCAAATGATGCCTTAGTCGGGAAACGATTAGAGGAACTTGCAGTTGGCGCCACCATTGCCACTGGGTCAGTTCGCCGCCGTGCGCAACTGATGCGCGTTCGTCCTGATCTGCAATTTGTTGACCTTCGCGGAAATATCCAAACTCGTTTATCGAAAATTCCTGACGGTGGCGCAATTGTCATGGCTGTTGCAGCGTTAGAAATTCTTGACATGACATTGCATATTGATGAGGTGCTTGATCTAGACGTGGCTGTTCCAATGGTGGGGCAAGGCAGTGTGGCAATCGAGGCGCGTACTGATGACACTGAAACACGAGCGATCCTTACGCTTATTGATCACGCAGCAAGTCGTCGTGCAGTAGAGACAGAACGCGCCTTTCTTGCAGAACTTGGTGCTGGCTGTTCTTTGCCAGTGGGTGCACATCTGTCGAACGACGGAGTGTTTCGCGCGTTCATGGCAAATGATGATTTCAGTGACTCGGTACAGATTGTCGGTTCTATTGGTGATTCTGACGACTTTCGTGTCGTCGGAATAACTGCAGCAATTGAGTGCCGTGCTCGACTCGCAAAGCCACTTAATTAACGTTCATGGGTAGTCCACTTGATAATCGTTCAGTGGTTATCACTCGATCCATTTCACAAAACGAATCGTTGCGTCGTTTATTGGAAGCTCGTGGTGCGCGAGTAGTTGAAGTTCCACTCATCGCTATTACCGAACCCGAAGATGAGGGACGTGAGCGAGATGAAGTTCTTCAGCATTTTGATCAATTCGATTGGATCGTTGTGACATCGCCTAATGGTGCAGATTGTATAGCCCCATTCCTTGTTGCTGCCCATGCTGCTGGTGATGCTGAACGTTTTCCATCACTTGCTGCTGTTGGTGAAGCAACGGCACGTTCGCTTGGTGTCACGGTGGCGATGACAGCTAATCCTGCGAGAGCTGATGTACTTGCCGAGCAGTTTCCAACCGGCACTGGATCAGTCTTGGTTGTGCAAGGAAATTTGGCTGATGATTCGTTGAGTAGCTCGCTACGCGCAAAAGGGTGGGCAGTGACTCAAGTAGTCGCATATCGCACTGTGCAACTACGACCCACGCGCGAAATAATGTTGCCAGCAATGGCCGCAGATGTGTTGCTGCTCGCATCAGGCAGTGCAGCGAACGCGTGGTTCGACGCATTCGGAACAACTACGCCACCGTTTGTGGTTGCGATGGGACCATCAACAGCCAAAGTCGCGTCTGCTCTTGGTATTGATGTATCGGCCGTAGCGCCCGAACAAACACTTGAATCAATGATTCAGACCGCTGAAAGAGTGCTTGCCGACGTGTAACTGGTGGTGCCTGTCGATGCTGGCGCAATAGCCAATAGCATTACAGTGTGGCTTTCCCTGTTTCACGCCCCCGCCGGCTACGCACCACTCACGCCATGCGTGAATTGGTTGCTGAGACCCGCCTTCATGTCTCAGATCTTGTTGCGCCGTTGTTTGTTCGCGAAGGAATTTCTGCCCCGCAGCCGATTGGGTCGCTGCCAGGCGTCGTTCAGCACACTCGTGAATCTCTTGTCGCCGAAGTGGTTTCTTTGCGTGACCTTGGCGTGCGCGCCGTGATTTTGTTTGGAATCCCTGTCGTAAAAGACGCAGTGGGCTCAGGAGCGTATGACCCAGATGGCATTGTCCAGGTGGCACTTCGTGATCTGCGAGCTGCAGTGGGCGATGACATGGTCATCATGGCCGACCTGTGCGTTGATGAATACACGTCCCATGGGCACTGCGGAATTATTGGGGCCAACGGAGACGTCGACAATGATGCGACGCTTGCGATCTATTGCAAAACCGCTCTTGCACAAGCAGGGGCCGGAGCGCACGTTGTAGCGCCGAGCGGCATGATGGACGGACAAGTGGGTGCTATTCGCGCCGCACTTGATGGTGCTGGGCATCAGAATGTGGCAATTATGGCCTATTCGGCAAAATATGCCTCGGCGCTGTACGGACCATTCCGTGATGCAGTTGATGTGCACATTGAAGGTGGAGGTCACCGCAAGGGGTACCAACAGGATTGGCGTAATACCCGGGAGTCGATGCGCGAGGTTTTTGAAGATCTTGAACAAGGTGCTGACATTGTGATGATTAAGCCTGCGCTGTCCTATCTCGATGTCATAACTCATGTGCGCGAAGCAGTCGATGTGCCAGTCGCGGCGTATCACGTGAGCGGCGAGTATTCCATGATTAAGGCTGCTGCTGAACGCGGATGGATTGATCATGATGCAGTTGCGCTCGAGCAACTAACAGCAATCAAGCGTGCTGGTGCTGACATTATTCTCACGTACCTCACGCGCTGGTTCGCTGAATATTCTTCATAAGGAAACACGCAATGAACTCACCGATCCCTCTTTGTGATGCCAACGCTTGCGTTGCTGCCGGCTGTACTGCAACTGTCTGTCGAGGCATTGGAATTGCATCGAACCAAGTTTTGTTTGATCGTTCTGCGCTAGTCATTCCTGGCGGAGTTAACTCGTCTATTCGTGCATTCAAAGCTGTTGGAGGTACTCCCTATGTTGTGTCTCGTGCTGACGGTGCATTTGTATATGACGTGGAAGGCAATGAACTTATTGACTTGGTTCAAAGTTACGGTGCCATCATTCTTGGACACGCACATCCAAAAGTAACTGAAGCTATTCGTAGTGCAGCAGAAGATGGTACGTCGTATGGTGCACCCACTCCGCGTGAAATGAAATTGGCAGAAGCAATTTCAGAACGGGTTCTCTCCTGTGAGCGCGTTCGTTTCATGAATAGTGGAACAGAAGCAACAAGTACTGCAGTCCGTTTGGCACGCGGAGCAACTGGACGAAAGCGCATTGTTACATTCCATGGAAACTTTCATGGTGCTACTGATGCATTATTGGCCGCAGGTGGAAGTGGTTTAGCAACGCTTGGTCTGCCAGGTACTGCTGGTGTACCCAATGAAGCAGTTGCTAATACATGGGTACTGCCATACAACGTTGTACCAACACTTGATAATGATGTCGCTGCAGTTTTTGTTGAACCCGTTGCTGCAAACATGGGGTTAGTTGCCCCTGCCCCAGGGTTTCTCGAAGGACTTCGTGCAGAGTGCGACCGAGTCGGTGCGCTACTTGTATTTGACGAAGTGATTACCGGGTTCCGTCTGGGTTCTGGTGGTGCTCAAGCTAAATACGATGTGCGACCAGATCTCACATGCTTTGGAAAAGTTATTGGTGGCGGATTACCAATTGGCGCAGTCGGTGGTCGACGCGACATCATGGAAAATCTCACACCACTTGGTGCGGTATTTCACGCAGGAACTCTTGCGGGAAACCCTCTTGCCACTGCGGCTGGTCTTGCAGCGCTCAATGAATTATCTGATGATGTATATATGGAATTGTCGGCACGAGCTCGTTTTACTGCGGCGATGTTGCGTGATGTATGTAGTGATGCAGGAATTCCTGCACAGTTTCCGGTTGTCGGAACTTTGATCGGAATGTATTTCGGAAACGAACTTGGCACGAAGACTCCAACGAATTTCGAAGAGGCACAAACGACAGATGAAGCGTTATACGCAAAAGTGTTTCATGCATTATTGAGCGGGGGCGTTGCGTTAGCACCCGGAGCATATGAGGCTGTATTCGTTGGTCTTTCTCACACCGATTCAGTTCTTGATCAGTTAGCAGTTCGTGTGTCCGCGGCGTTGAAAGGCCTCATGAATTGAGTCGGCGAATTCTTGCCGGGCTTTTTGTAGTGTTCCTCGCTGTAATTTTTATTCTCGCCACCCGCGGGTCATCATCAGAAATATCTGTCACTCAAACACTTCGTAAAATTGATTTGGTCGCAAGTGTTAATTCAATCAATGTCGATTCTTCATGGTCACAAGAAAGTGACAGTACTCGTGGCGGTGCCATGCGGTTATCTCTTGATGACTTGCGAGTGTTGACTGTGCAAGACGGAACATTGACTGCAAACTACGGTTCGATTTCGGCGTGTACCGATTTTGTAAGACCAAATGCATGTGTACTTTTAGCAGACATGTTGGGAGACGCGATTGTGTGGTTTGCACTTATGCCGGCCGATGTAATGGCCGGCCGAGAGTTTTTAACTTTGCCAGGTTTGGTCGACATGCAAGCCAATGGTGATGAAGGAATTTTGCGAAATGGCTGGGTAGTGAAGTTGGCAGCGCCGGTGAAGCGAGAATGTGGCGACGTAACAACTTCATCGTTGCGCGACTTCATCACGCGTTTTCCTGATCAGCTCAGCAAAACAATTGTGAATCTCACTACTGACAATGTTGTAACTGTGAAGTGTAAATAATTATTTAGCGATTGAGGCGCGAGGTTCAGTGCCTACGGCGCCTGGTTTTTCAGCAAGCATCGCAAAATCTTTTTCAATGCTGTCGAACGATGATGTTCCAGTTTCTAATGCCTTAAAGATTTCAGATTCTGGTGAACACCATGTCTCATACTCAGACATCCACTCTTCACTTGCAGTGTCTGCCCCAGAGGTTGTGTATCGCACATGGCATACAACGGACAGAATTTCCGCTTCAGTAAGTGCTCCACCAGCTTTTTCGCCTTGCATCGGCATGGCGTTTCCGTTGTATGAAAGTGGGGCGTGTGCGCCACCTTCACGTTTTGGATTGCCGTACAACTTAAGGCCAGATGCCACGTACTTTTGACTACCGGTGTAAACGAAGTTCAACATGTCTTCGATGTGAGGGAATGTCTTCATGACTTCACCTTGATACAAAACGCGACCAGCTCCGCCAGCTCCGGCAGCTCCATGACAACCTGCACACGAACCATAGGTAGCAGCTCCGATCGACATTGGGCCAGCAATTACTTTCTCTGCTGGCTTTAGAGCAATGAGGTACAACATTGCCCACGCAGGAAGTAGAGCCAAAGTGGTCATTGCCCAGAACGGAATCTTTTTGCGTGTCTTAGCGGCAACAACATACGCAGGGTCTGGTATCACAGCTTTCGGCGCCGGGGCTTCTTTTGCCTTTGCTGGTGCAGTTGACGCGGCAGGAGAAGCGACTGCTGGAGTGCTGTCGCTGGTGCTGTCGCCAGACGCCTCTGCACGACGGGCTTTGGAGCGATTCAGAAGGTGCTCGGGAATCTCGGTCACTGCGCTTACCTCTCGGGGAGACCTGTCAGGCCTCTAAGAAGGCGGGATGCCTTCAGACGCAATGCCTGACATGACCACGATAGACAAACTTCCCCTTATGCGAGTAATCATTTGCCAAAAGTCGAGAAATTTGTTTGTCAGGCCAAATGGTGAGGGGGGTATGAAACATGCACAATGGCACAACCATGGCACGAATTTGCCGGCGACAAATACGGGAATTGGTCACATTCAGAAAATGGAATTTCTGCCCTTGCGATGACTAGTCTTGAAAGTGCTTAGGCACCAGCCCGATGACACAACCGTCACTAGGACCGAAGAAGAAGAATCGTTCATGATCTCGATTGACATACTTAGATGGCCAGGGATTAACCAGGCTTTTTTGTTCTCTTTTTTTCTCACAACTGCGATGGCTCTCATCGTCATTCCTCTCGGGAAGCGACGCCCTGTCGGTACCCAGTCAACGTGGGGTGAAGCAATGGTAGGTTCCGTTTACACATTCTTTGTGTTGTTTCTTGCGTTTGGTGTCGTACCTCACCAATTCCTTGACCATGCCGACAAAGATCTCGGTTGGCGTAAAGACAAACTGCTTCTTGGCCCTTTTGACATTTTGAAGCCCAAGGCTTTCGGCGGCAATTTCCCTATGACAATTAGCTACGAAGCAGTGCGAGACATTCTGGCAGTCGTTCTTCACGGATACTTCATTGCTCTCATGGTGTTTATGTTTGTTTGGTGGCAAAAGCGCGGAGAACGTGGCGTAAAAGAACTTGAAGTGTCCACATACGGCCGACCATTGGTGAAAAGGGGCTAAACCGAATGGCACGTACAGACGCAAACCCACCAATGCCGGAATGGTCAACTGAGTATCAACTCGTTGAGGTGGATGCTGATTACCTTGGAAAGGCAGTCAAGCCAAAGCAATTCATTCATATTGATCAAAGTGAATGCATCATGTGTGAAGGTTGTGTTGATATTTGTCCGTGGAAGTGCATCCACATGGTGACGACAGATGCAATTGCGGAAGCGCAAGACACTGAAATGCCTGGGTCAGATCCTTCTGACAACGTTCTCTTCATCATTGATGATGATGTGTGCACTCGTTGCGCACTCTGTGTCGACCGTTGCCCAACAGGAGTAATCATCCTGGGCAAAGTTGGCGCACCAGATCCAGATGGTGACAGTCATATCCGAACTAACAATCATGGCTACGGCTATGGAATGCGACTCTGAGGTAAAGGCCCATGGCAAAAGTTCTTGATAATCCACGTCCCACTCTCAAAGAGCGGGCGGCCCAATTAGGCAATCAAATGCAGGGAAGTCAGGCATGGAATGCAATTTTCCGTCCTGGTTCAATCTTCCGTAAGGGCTACACAGACAGCCCGCGTAACCGTTCGTACGTCATCATGAACTCGGTGCTCTACCACTTGCACCCAGTCAAGGTAAAGCGTCATGCAGTCAAAGTCAGTTACACACTGTGCCTTGGTGGTCTCAGCTTCTTCTTGTTTATTTTGCTCACTGTTACAGGTATTTTCTTGATGTTCTTCTACCGCCCTACAGGTGCTGCAGCGTGGCAAGACATTCAAACATTGCAGACATCTGTCACGTTCGGATTACTTGTTCGAAACCTGCATCGATGGGGAGCCCACCTCATGGTGTTGTCAACATTCCTGCACATGTCTCGCGTGTTTTATCACGGTGCATACAAAGCACCACGTGAATTCAACTGGGTCATTGGCATTGTGCTGTTGACACTCACATTGCTTCTCTCATTTACTGGTTACTTGTTGCCGTGGGACCAATTAGCCCTGTGGGCTGTAACCGTTGGAACCAACATGATGGGCTACACGCCAGTATTCGGATCGCAAGTGCGATTCGTATTGCTCGGCGGCGTTGAAATTGGTTCTGAAACCTTGCTTCGTTGGTACGTACTGCACGTGCTTCTACTTCCATTCGTCATCGTTATCTTTATGGCTATCCACTTCTGGCGTGTTCGTAAAGACGGCGGAATTTCCGGACCTTTGTAATCGAGAGGGCATCAAATGACTGAAATACCTGAACACCTACTGAAGCGAGCACAAGCAGCTCGCGACAAAGCGGCCGAAGATGCCACAACCCCAGCCGCGGCTGGTGGCGACTCACGTATCCCTGACCATTTGCTCGAACGCAGCAAGGCTGCTCGTGGTGATGGAGGCGCGGTAGCGGTTGCAGAAAAGGCATCAGCAGTTGTTACTGCAGTACCGTCAGCCGGATTGCCTGTTGGCGCTGGTCCTGGCGGACATACTCAACGTTTATTGACCGTTGTTAAGTCCGGTTCTATTCAAGAAACAAAGGCAGCACCAGTTGACAAAGTTCATACCTGGCCTCACTTGTTGGCTGTTGAATTTGTTGCAGGTCTTGCATGTACAGCGTTCTTGTTTCTTTTCTCATGGTTTGTCAATGCACCATTGATGCATGCAGCTGACTTCAACAAAACCCCTAACCCTTCAAAGGCTCCGTGGTATTTCCTTGGGTTACAGGAACTTCTCACCATGTTCCACCCGTTGGTTGCTGGAGTGACGTTGCCTGGAATGGGACTTATTATCCTTGTCTTGGCTCCTTTTGTTGACAAAAATGCTTCGAACAAACCTGAAGATCGGAAATGGATGACATCAATGTTCACCTTGTTCCTGATGTTCTGGGCAGTGCTCGTCATCATTGGTTCTTTCTTCCGCGGTCCTGGATTCAACTTCACTTTCCCATGGCGTGACGGAATTTTCTTTGAATTGTGATGAAGACATTGAATACCCCCAACATCATTCGACGTAGCGACAAAAAAGCAAGGAACGTATAGTCATGAGCACCGGAATTGTCATCGCAATTGTTGTCATTGCGGCCATCGTTTTTGGCCTGATTGTTGTCCTCACAACTTCGCGCACTTCTGAAGTTCGCGGTGCGGGGGCATTGTCGCGTGAGACTCGTTCACGCAACACAAAGACAAACATCGCAGACTCCGCTCCAAGTGGGCGTGATGTTGAAGCTCAAGCAGTTGTTCGTTCTACATCCGTAGTCAAGGCAGCGCCTGTTGAATTGGCCCCGTGGGTAGCACCTGACGAAGAAGCACTTGGCGTCTCACGTCGCATGTTTTTCAATCGTGCAACAGTTACCTTGCTCACAGTGAGTGTCGGAGCATTCGGTGCTTCTGTAGTTGGCTTTCTCTGGAAGGGCGCTGAAGGTGGTTTCGGTTCCAAAATCAATGCTGGAAAAGTTGACGACGTTATTCAATTGATTCGTCAGAATAAAGGCTTCTTGTATCTGTCCGAAGCACGTGCGTGGGTGACCGAGTATCCAAAAGATGCACTCGGCAAGGGTCAGGCTGTTTATGCCGGCCAAGCTCCTGTGTATTCTGGAATGCAGGCAGGCATTGTTGCGTTGTATCAAAAGTGCCCTCATCTTGGATGTCGAGTTCCTGAATGCAAGAGTTCGCAATGGTTTGAATGCCCATGCCACGGTTCTCAGTACAACCGTGTCGGTGAGAAAAAGGGTGGACCAGCACCACGCGGTATGGATCGTTTCGGAGTATCTATTGCGAACGGTCTTCTCACTATTGATACTGGCGCAGTTTTTGCAGGCCCATCAATTGGTGTTAACACCACTGGTCAAGAAGCCGAAGGACCACACTGCGTCGGCGGAGGAGAGCACTAATTATGTTTGCAGCAACGAGTACCTCCATTGCATGGGTAATTCTTCTTATCTCGCTTGCGGGGTGGGCGCTCTACGCATTCTCTAACATCCGGTCATCACGCGCCGAAGTCGGTTCTGAGCAAAAACTTGCTGCAAACCGCAAGGAATATTACGACGATGAAGTTCTTGAAGGTCCACGCTTAGAGCGGGTCCAAGTTCTTGGGCTTTTTTTCCTTGTCATCATCACCCTTGCACTGCCTCTGTATTGGGTCCTTGAACCTGCTCGCACAGCTGGTGCTCAATTTGGATTCGAAAAGCGTTTCACCGAATGGGGAGCAGAACTGTTCGCTTCCACTGCTGATGGTGGATATAACTGTTCAGGTTGTCACGGCGGCATGAAGGCAACTGGTGGCGTTGCTGCGTATGCAATGACTGATCCAAAAACATCTGAAGTGAAATCGGTGTCATGGAAGGCTCCTGCGCTAAACACTGTGATGTACCGATACACAGACGACGAGATTCGGTTTATTTTGAACTACGGCCGTCCGTTTTCTCCGATGTCAGCGTGGGGAACCATCGGTGGAGGTCCACTAACCGATCAGAACATCACCACTCTTATTGAGTACTTGAAGTCAATCCAGATTCCGCAAGATAATTGCGTGGAGCCGCGTGGCCCGTACAACCCAACATGTGTTGATGGCAAGTTGCCCGTAGCAGAAAACAAAGCGATTATCACTGAAGCACAACGTCTAGTTGACAACGGTACTCACGCAACTCTTGGTGAATCGCTTTTCAATCTCAATCTCAATTCAGGTGCGTACTCATGCGCCCGTTGTCATACAAAGGGTTGGTCGTATGACGATCCACAAGCAACTGGCGGCGGCGCTTTTGGGCCAAACCTCACAGGTGGTTCTTCAGTCCGACAGTTTCCGAATCAGTCAGACATGATTGCGTTTATTAGCGGCGGCTCGGAACTGGGCAAGCGCTATGGCGAACAAGGTCAGGGCGGTGGTCGAATGCCGGCCTTTGGTCAGGTGTACACACAAGATCAACTAAAGTTGATTGTGGAATACGTGCGGAGTTTGTGATGTTGTCAGCGCTACTTGCAGTCGGCTGGGAACCCGAAATCCGCGGATGGATCATTGTCATCATCAGTGTTGCGGTGCTGATGGGCTCTACATATCTGATCTTGGGTACCAACCTTGGCGCTCGCCTTGGTTTTCTGATTGCTATCACTGGCTTAGCCGGATGGATGATGTCTATGGCAATTATTTGGGCTGTGTACGGCATCGGTCTTAAGGGACCAGAACCAACGTGGCATCCTCACGAGCCAATTGCCATTGTTCGCGATGGATCTCTCCTCGATCGAACAGAAATTGTCGAGAGCTCTAGCGACCTCAAAGGACTTGACTCTGTTGCGGCAGCAAAGAAGATTTCTGATCAGTTGGAGAGCGAAGGATGGGAATCTCTCGCGGAATCTAATCCACAACGTGGTCAAGCAGTTGCCTCAGCAGACGAAATCATTCAGATTGAAGCAGAGGAATTTGCGGCTGGAGAATATGTAGCTGTTGCCGTGTACGACAAAGGTGGCGAACGTTATCCAAAACTTGGCGACTCGATTGACTTCTTGGCCTTCAAGCACGAACCGCGATACGCAATTGTTGAAGTCGCCCCGTTAGTAGTTCAGCGCGCAGAACCGGGTCGTGCACCTGCACGTGCTCAGATTGATGAAACTCAACCACGCCGTTATGTAGTGATGATTCGTGATTTGGGTGCAAAGCGTCGGCCTGCGTTCCTCATCGGCTTTGGTTCAGGATTGATTTTCTTTTTGTTGGCGTGGGTCTTGCACCGCCGCGAAGCGTTGCTGCGTAAAAATCTTGCACTCACGGCCTCGGTGGTCTAAATCATGGGCCAGTACCTTCCGATAGTTGCCTTGATGGTGCTGGCAATTCTGTTTGCTGTTATCAGTCTGTTTGCGTCGAAGTTGCTTGCGCCTAATCGTCCGAACTCCGCCAAAGAAGCGCCGTATGAATGTGGAATCGTGCCTAGTCGTGAACCGCCTGAGCGCTTCCCAGTCAGTTTCTTTGTTGTCGCCATGTTGTTCATCATGTTTGACATTGAAATTATCTTTGCGTACCCGTATGCCGTTGATCGTCAGTTTCTTGGCACATACGGCTTTTTAGAAATGGTTTCCTTCAGCGCCGTGTTCTTCGTGGCATTCGTGTACATGATCGCTCGCGGAGCTCTTGACTGGGGCCCAATACAGCGAGCAAGCAAACTTGAAACACAAGAGTCACTTGGCTTCACTACAACAAGTTCTGTGCGAGTTGTAGGTTCAGAAGGCAGAGTTGCCTAATGGGAGTTGTTCAAAACATTGCTGATGACGGTCTCGGGGGCATGGACCACAACTTCGTTACAGCACGTATCGAAGACTTAGTGAAGTGGGCACGTTCACGTTCAAGCTGGGGAGCATCGTTCGGCCTTGCATGCTGTGCAATCGAAATGATGGGAACTGGTGCATCGCATTACGACCTTTCACGTTTCGGAATGGAAGTGTTTCGCGCTTCTCCACGCCAAGCAGACATCATGATTGTTGCTGGTCGAGTTAGTCAGAAAATGGCTCCAGTGCTGCGTCAGGTGTACGACCAAATGATGGAACCCAAGTGGGTCATCTCAATGGGCGTGTGTGCATCAAGTGGAGGAATGTTCAACAACTATGCAATCGTGCAAGGGGTAGACCAAATCGTTCCGGTTGACGTGTATGCGCCAGGTTGCCCACCTACTCCCGAAACTCTCATTCATGCAATTGAAACTTTGCATCAGTTGATTGAAGATGGTGAGATCATGCGTCGTCGCGTTGCTAACAACGGCGGTGCTGGTGTTGAACTTTCATCTGAACCCGTAGCGCACACTTCAGTCACAATCGGTTCGAAGTAATAATGAGCGACTCAGCAGGCACATTGGAGAATGCTGTAGAGACTCAACATGGTTGCCCAGTGCAAGATTCTCTCGGACAGCGCGTGCTACATGCTTCGCGCGATCAGTATGTTTCAGTAATTAAGGCTTTGGCCGATGATGGATACGAGATGTGCATTGATCTCACCGGAGTCGATTATCTCGAGATGCCACATCGTAAAATTGGCTTTGGTATTCAACCAGAGCGTTTTGAACTAGTTGTGAATTTGTTGTCATTGTCACAGCGCCAGAGAATTCGGGTACGAGTTCAAGTTCCTGCAGACGACGTCACAATGCCAACATTGTTTGATATTCATCCAGGCACAGAAGCTCATGAACGCGAAACTTTCGACATGTTCGGAATTGTTTTCGCTGGCCACCCCGATATGACTCGTATTTTGATGCCAGAAGACTGGGACGGACACCCGTTACGCAAGGACTACAGCCAAGGTTCCATCCCTGTGCAGTTCAAAGGTGCTAACTCATGACCATTATCTCTGCCGGTACCGCTGAAGGCGGACAAGAACTTCTGTCACGTAGTGAACTCACGGCCAAAGAATTGCTCCGCGAAGTTGGCTCGGTTTTACGCCTGAGCGAAACAGAAGCCGCTCTTCTTGCAGAAGTACAGACCGAAGCTCCTGAAGATCAAACAATGATCATCAACATGGGTCCTCAGCACCCGAGTACTCATGGTGTTCTGCGTCTCATGCTTGAACTCCAAGGTGAAACTGTGTTGCGCTGCAAGCCAATCATTGGGTATCTGCACACTGGCATGGAAAAGACCGGTGAGTCACTGACGTACATGCAGGGCGGTACAAACGTCACTCGCATGGACTATTTGTCTCCATTGAATAACGAACTTGTTTTCTCGATGGCGGTTGAGAAGTTGCTTGGTATTGATGGTGATATTCCGGAACGTGCTGTGTGGATGCGCATGTTGCTTTCAGAATTGAATCGTATGAGCAGCCATTTGTTGTTCCTTGCGACTAACGGAATGGACCTCGGCGCAGTGTCCATGATGTTGTACGGATGGCGCGAACGTGAAGATGTCCTTCGTTTCTTTCAGAAGGTCACGGGCCTTCGAATGAATCACAACTTCATTCGCCCTGGTGGTGTGGCAGCCGACTTGCCAGCAGGTTGGCGCGATGACGTGCTTGCAATTCTTGAAGGTTTGCCATCACGACTTGAAGAATATGACATCTTGATGACTGGTCAACCCATTTGGCGTGAACGTCTACAAGGTGTTGGTGTCATCACCGCCCAAGAAGCAATTGCTCTTGGTGCAACTGGACCTATTCTTCGTTCGACCGGAGTTGCATGGGACCTGCGTCGCGACATGCCGTATTTACACTATGACCAAGTGGAGTTTGACGTCATTGTTGGTCAATACGGCGACGCCTATGACCGTTACTCAATTCGATTCAACGAAATTCGCGAATCAATGCGCATTGTGTATCAAGTTCTTGATTGCATGCCTTCTGGCGATTTCCGTATTCAGAACAAGAAAGTCACGCCACCGCCTCGTGCACGCATCGACGAGTCAATGGAAGCACTGATTCACCACTTCAAGATCTTTACCGAAGGCTTCAAAGTGCCAGAGGGCGAAGTGTATGTAGCTATCGAAAGTCCGCGTGGCGAAATTGGGTGTTATATCGTGAGCGATGGCTCATCAAATCCGTATCGCATGCATGTTCGTGCCCCATCATTCGTGAATATTCAAACCATGCCACACATGATGCGTGGCGGGCTCGTTGCTGATGCTGTCGCAGTTATTTCATCAGTTGATCCGGTACTCGGGGAGGTTGATCGCTGATGGCTCGACTAACAGAAGAAAACATTCGTCTCGCCCGTGAAATCATTGGCCGTTATCCAAAGGCCAGGTCTGCAACTATCCCGTTGTTGCATCTCGCTCAAGAACAAGATGGTTATGTCACAAACGAAGCCATGTCGCACATTGGCGAACTAGTCGGAGCATCGTCTGCTGAAGTGTTCGGAACAGCGTCGTTCTACGAGATGTTCAAATTCGAACCAGTGGGTAAGTACCTCATCAATATCTGCGGCACCATGTCATGTGCATTGATGGGTTCTGAAGAACTCATGCATCAGGCTGAAGAGCGCCTCGGTATCAAGATGGGTTCCACCACGCCAGACGGAAAATTCACTCTTGAACATGCTGAATGTCAGGCCGCATGTACCGAAGCTCCATGTTTGCAAGTGAACTATCGCTATCGCTACCGCGTCACGCCGGACGAACTCGACGCACTTATTGATGACTTGGCGGCTGGAAATCTTTCATCCGAAATTCCTGCTCACGGTACAGTTGCCGTAGTTCGCCAGCACATTCCTGCTGACCGCGCAGTTGGCGCTATCGCGCCAGAATTAGTTACTGAGAATCCTGCTTGGCTAGATGGAAAGGCCGCGCTATGACCGGTGGAACCTGGAAACACGCACCTGGCTTTTATGCCGGTGATCGCCCTCAAGTTGTGACATCGCGTTTTCAATATGAAGACTCGTACACGCTCGAGCGTTACTTAGCCACTGATGGATATAAGGGATTGCGTTCAGCACTCGCTCGTCCTGCAAATGAAATCCATGATGAAGTCAGGAGCGCCACTGTCCTCGGTCGTGGTGGTGCTGGTTTCCCTGCAGGTACTAAATGGGGGCTGATGCCACAAGAAGTGTGGCCCCGGTACCTCGTTGTTAATGGCGACGAAAGTGAACCGGGAACCTACAAAGATCGCTTGCTTATGGAGCGCGATCCGCATCAGCTGATTGAAGGCTGTCTTATCGCTTCGTATGCAGCTGGACTATCGCAATGCTTCCTTTATATACGTGGTGAAATGGCACTTGCTCAAGAACGAATTGCAGCAGCCCTCAACGAGGCGTATGCAGCCGGATACATCGGTAAAAACATTCTCGGCTCAAAGTTTTCACTTGACATTGTTCTTCACTGGGGTGCAGGCGCATACGTAGTGGGTGAAGAGACTGCACTGATTGAAAGTCTTGAAGGCAATCGTGGCATGCCTCGCTTGAAGCCTCCGTATTTCCCTGCAGCAAATGGCTTGTACGGACAACCCACAATTGTTAACAACGTGGAGACTCTTGCCAACCTTCCATGGTTGTTGAATAACGGAACTGCTGCGTACACAGCAATTGGTACCGCAACTTCTCCAGGTACACGAATGGTTGCCGTATCTGGCCATGTCAATCGTCCTGGTGTATTTGAAATCATCAACGGAATTACAACATTCCGTGACCTGCTGTACGGAGACGAGTTCTGCCAAGGCATTCGCAACGGAAACGGTCTCAAAGCATTTGTTCCTGGTGGTGGCTCGGCCCCGTGGTTCACCTCTGATCAACTTGATCTTCCATTCGAAGCAAGCCAAGTGGGGCCTGCTGGCTCAATGCTTGGCTCTGGTGCCGTCATGGTGATGGATTCAACCACAGATATTCCACATGCTGCACTGACTCTTACTCGTTTCTATGCCCATGAATCGTGTGGAAAATGCACACCATGCCGCGAAGGTGGAACATGGCTTGAACGCATTCTGTCTCGCGTTGTTGATGGCAAGGGAACAGATGCTGACCTTGACCAAATCTTCGAAGTCGGTGAATCAATTTGCCCGGGTGCATTCCCTCATGCATCAAACGAGAAATTGGGAATTGCTGCAGTGCCATTTCCATATCGCATGAACACCATCTGTTTCGTTGGTCCGTCAGCGTATGTGCCAGTTCATTCGGCACTTACGTTGTTCCGCAGCGAATTTGATGCACGTATCGTAAAGCGCACCATGATCAAAGTAACCGCGGTTGCATAATGACCACTATCGACACCACAGAGACAAACGATGTGCCGCCTAAAGACCCGAACGCAGTATCGATAACTATTAATGGCCGCACTGTTGAAGCACGTAAAGGTGATCTTATTATTGCGGCAGCAGACAGTGTTGATGAGTACATTCCACGGTTTTGCTACCACCCACGTATGAGCTCAGTTGGCATGTGTCGCCAATGCATGGTTGAAGTAGAAGGTCCTCGTGGACCGATGATGGTTGTCAGTTGTATGACTCCTGTTGCTGAAGGTCAAATAGTGCGCACAGATACGCCGCAGGTAAAGCGCGCACAAGAAGGCATGATCGAGTTACTTCTTGCAAATCACCCACTTGACTGCCCAGTGTGTGACAAAGGCGGGGAGTGCCCGTTGCAAGACCAAGCCTTTAGCCATGGTGCGGGCGAGAGTCGCTTTGTAGAAGAGAAGCGCCACTATGAAAAGCCAATCCCAATCAGCGACTTGGTATTTCTTGATCGTGAACGTTGCATCTTGTGCGATCGTTGCACCCGTTTCGCTGATGAAGTAGCGGGCGACCCTCTCATCAGTTTCACTCAGCGGGGAAACAACACTCAAATAATGACGTTCCCAGATGAGCCGTTTGCTTCATACTTTTCTGGCAACACAGTGCAAATTTGTCCAGTGGGTGCACTTACTGCTTCGCCGTACCGATTCAAGGCTCGTCCGTGGGACCTTGAACAACGGGAAAGCACTTGCACAACATGTTCAGTTGGTTGTCGAACAGTTGTTCAATCAAGCCGTGATGAACTGTTGCGATACCAAGGTGTCGATAGTGATCCAGTGAACTGGGGTTGGTTGTGCGACAAGGGTCGTTTCAACTTCCAGTCAACGAATTCAGAAGATCGCCTTTCAACCCCGCAAATCAAGTCGGGTGATTCCTTTGTTACTTCCTCGTGGTCTGATGCTCTTGAATCAGTTGCTCGTGTTATCCGTCATTCACGCGAGGGCTCAGTAGCAATTCTTGGTGGTGCTCGTGGAACAAACGAAGACGCATTTGTGTGGGGTGCTCTTGCTGATGCAGCCGGAATCACCATGCGTGACGCGCAACTCGATGACGGACTCCCAGCGTCTGTGTTCTCGCATCCACAAGCCACAATTGATTCTGCATGTGCGGGTGGCACTGTCATTCTTTTGGCTCCAGACATCAAGGAAGAGCTTCCGGTGTTGTACCTGCGTCTTCGTGACGCGGTACAGAAGAAGCGAATTCGTCTGATTGAGATTTCATCTCATGAAACTGGTCTTACGAAGTATGCATGGAAATCAATTCGGGCTGAGTCCGGCACCGCAGCTGCCGCTATGCCAGCGCTTCTTGCGCAAGCTGATATTGCTGCGCAACTTGCATCTGGACCAGTTGTGATAGTCGCTGGTCGCCCGAACCTTGCAGAATCTGCATCGCACACAATGGATGCTGTGGACGCCGTTCTGGCAGTTGCTCCATCAGCAAGTGTGTTGCCAGTTTTGCGTCGTGGAAACGTCCGTGGTGCATTGTCACTTGGGCTTGGGCCACGTAATGGCAATGACGCTGCCGCAATCCTTAATGCATCAGCGAAGGGCAATGTTGATTGCCTCATTCTTCTCGGTGCTGACCCGCTCTCTGATATTGCAGACGTCGATCTTGCTCGTCGAGGAATTGCAGGAGCGAAGTTTGTCGTTGCTATTGATACCTTCCTCACCGCTAGTGCGTCACATGCAGATGTTGTATTGCCTGCGGCTGCTTATGGTGAAAAAGACGGCACCACGATGAACCTTGAGGGACGCGTTACCTCAGTGGTTCAGAAAATCACACCCCACGGAACGTCGCGCGCAGACTGGATAATTGCAGTTGAACTCATGACTCTTCTTGGGCATGAATCGAACTTCACCACGTTGTCAGACATTCAAGATGCGATGTCTGCCGCAGTTCCTGGTTTCGGAAGCACCACTACTACTGTGGCAATCAAGCGCGATGGAATCGTCGTGTCGGTTACTCCGCCAAGTTCTACATCAGCATCAACGAGTGTTGCAGCACCTCGCAACTCGTATGAATTCCGCCTCGATCTCAGTCGTAAATTATTTGACCGTGCAATCGGCACAATCACCAGTCCATCACTTGCGAATTTAGCTACAGAGGCGAATGTATTTATTCACCCTCTTGATCTTGATCGTGTGGGCACTGCCGAAGGAACAAATGTGCGGGTTTCAAATTCGCACAGTTCCATTGTTCTGCCAGTTCGTGCATTGTCTTCAATACCTCGTGGAACAGCATGGGTGCCGTTCAATCAAATTGGTGCAGATGTTCGTGAACTCGTTCGTCGTAATGAATCAATCACCGATGTCAGAATTGAGTCAATGTGAGTGGTGTAATTTTCGCTATTGATCCAATGTTGGAAGGCAATGTCCTCTGGACGCCGCTACTGATAGTCCTTGTAAAAGTTCTTCTCGTTTTCGTTGTCGGTTTAGTAGCAACAATGTTGATGGTGTGGTTCGAACGCAAAGTCATTGCCGGCATGCAGAACCGAGTTGGCCCAAACAAGGCTGGTCCTTGGGGAATCTTGCAAACTCTGGCAGACGGAGTCAAGTTGTTCTTCAAAGAAGACCTCATTCCGGAACGTTCTGATCGGTTCATGTTTCGCTTGGCTCCGTATCTTGCGTTGGTTCCAGCATTTCTTGCATTTGCGATTATTCCTCTCGGCGGAGATTTCCGCGACGGTAAGGGCGGTCTCGTCACCTTGTTCGGACAACAGACTCGACTGCAATTAGCCGACCCTCCTGTTGGGGTGTTATTCGCTTTGGCAATTTCATCAATTGCTGTGTACGGGATCATGTTGGCCGGTTGGTCGAGTGGATCCAAGTACCCATTGCTCGGCTCTGTTCGTGCATCGGCGCAGATGGTTTCATATGAAGCAGCTCTTGGCTTGTCTCTCGGTGCAGTTCTGTTGGTGTCTGGAACTCTCTCAACTGCTGGCATTGTCAATCTGCAATCGTCAATTGGAAACTGGAACATTGTGGCAACCGGTTTCGTACCGTTCGTCATCTTCCTCATTGCTGCTACCGCCGAATTGAATCGACCTCCGTTTGACTTGGTAGAAGCCGAACAAGAACTTGTGGGTGGATTTAACACTGAGTATTCGTCAATTCGATTTGCTTTGTTCTTCCTCGCTGAATTCATGAACACCGTCACGATGTCAGCATTGATCGTGACTCTGTTTTTTGGTGGTCCTCAACCAATCGCTATTGGAACCACCACTTTGGATATTCCGTTTATTCCGAATGCAATTGAGGGCACTGTCTGGCTTCTTCTCAAAGTGCTCGTCTTCCTCTATGTCTACGTATGGTTCCGCGCCACCCTTCCGCGTTTCCGTTATGACCAACTCATGGATTTGGGTTGGAAGATTCTGATTCCTGGCTCCCTTGGTTGGTTCATGCTTCTTGCTGCTCAGCGAGTAGGGCGAGATGCAGGATGGGATCAAATATTGGTCACTCTTGTTACTGCTCTTGTTCTCATCGGCGGCTACGGATTACTCCTTGCCGCACAACATGTCAGTCGCGTTAATCGTGAGAAGGATGGAGCGAGCTTCTAATGGGCTACTTCGGAGGATTTCTCGTCACCATGCGTCAGCATGGTGCACGTAACAAGGTCACTACTGAATATTCAGGCGGCCGTATATTTCGTCGTAAAAACAACGACACCAAAGACGAAAAGATTGACAAGCCAGAGCGCATGCATGGCCGTCATGTTCTGAATCGTTACGAAGATGGAATGGAAAAGTGCATCGGTTGCGAACTGTGCGCCGGTGTGTGTCCTGCAAAGTGCATTTATGTGCGCGGAGCCGACAATAACCCTGATAACCCAACTTCACCTGGTGAGCGCTTCGGTTTCATATACGAAATTAATTATCTTCGTTGCATCCATTGCGATTTGTGTGTCGAGGCATGCCCAACAGAAGCAATTACTGAGACAAAATTATTTGAATTCTCATTTACTAATCGCCAAGATGCCATTTATACAAAGTCTGAATTACTTGTTGATAACCATGGCTTGCCGCAGCATCTGCCGTGGGAAGACTGGCGCCCAGGCGAGGACCAAAACACATCGGGCTGGATGCGTGCAACCGCGTCTGCAGGAAGTGAGGATTTTGTTGGCGTCGTTTCATGGGGTGGGGAACTCGGGTACGGTGTTCGCGCTGCCGAACCAACGCAAGACATCAGCGATGAATCCGAGTCAAAGAACTAATGGAACTTTTCGTTTTCGTAGTTGCCGCGGCAATGGTTCTGGGTGGGGCTTTGGGAGTCGTCACTCGGTCTAACCCCGTACACGCCGCCATGAGTCTTGTTCTTACTTTGTTTGGTATTGCCGTGATGTTTGTTTCGCATAATGCGCACTTTTTGGCAGCCGTACAAGTCATTGTGTATGCCGGAGCAATTGTAGTTTTGTTCTTGTTCGTCATCATGTTGCTCGGCGTTGACAAAGCAGAAGATCTCAGTGTCGAACCAATAACAAACCAACGCCCCCTTGCCGCAATTATTGGCGTTGGTATCAGTGCCATTGTGATTGCCGCAATTGTTTCATCTCGTGCGGGCCTCGGAGCCTCTGGGGAAGGCGTTGACAAGACCACCCTTGAATCTCCTGATGCAAACATCCGCCAACTAGCTCGTGTGATTTTCAGTGACAACGTTTTTGCCTTTGAACTGACCTCAGTGTTGCTACTAGTCGCGGTTATTGGCACCGTAGTAATGGCGCGTAAAACTAAGGCTGTGGGGACTGGCAAATGAGTTTTATGCTTTCTGTCGTGCAGCCCACTTCTACGTGGTATCTCGTTTTGTCAGCAGTGTTGTTCGGTATCGGCACCATCGGAGTCATGGTGCGTCGCAACCCTCTCATTATGTTCATGTGCATTGAATTGATGTTGAATGCCGTGAACCTCTCTTTCGTTGCTTTGTCTAGCCAAATTGCAAATATTGATGGACAAGTCGTTGTATTTTTCGTCCTTGTAGTTGCTGCTGCTGAAGTAGTAGTAGGGCTTGGCATCATCGTTTCCATCATGCGACGACGCACTTCTTTGACAGTCGACGACATGTCGGGACTGAAGGGGTAGTTGCCATGTCGGATCTTGTTTGGCTTATTCCTGCACTGCCATTAGGTGGCTTCTTATTGATTCTCTTGTTCGGCCGCATTCTTGGCGAACCACGTGCCGGAATTCTCGCCACAGCAATGACAGCATCCTCGTTCGTTGTGACGGTTGGCGTGTATCTCGACCTCTTGTCTCGTACTGCAGAAGAACGCCATCATGTCATCACATTGTTCTCGTGGTTGCCTGTTGGAACACTCCATATTGATATGGCTCTTTTGGCAGATCCATTGAGCATCACGATGGCTCTCTTTGTCACAGGAATCGGATCTCTCATTCACTTGTACTCAATTGGGTACATGCATGGTGATCCAAAGTTCTCGAAGTTCTTCCTCTATCTCAACCTTTTCGTGTTCTCCATGCTGATGCTGGTACTCGGTGAAAACCTTCTCGTTACCTTCCTTGGTTGGGAAGGTGTGGGTGCCTGCTCATACTTCCTCATCTCGTTCTGGCATACACGTGACTCCGCAGCAACTGCTGGTAAGAAGGCATTTGTTACCAACAGAGTCGGCGACTGGGGAATGATGGTCGCGATGTTCCTTGCTTTTTCGGCGGTTGGAACACTGTCGTATGAAGGTATTAATGCCGCTGCAGACGGTGGGAAAATTGCCGCAGTTACTGCAACTGGAATAGCCATGATGTTGTTTGTTGGTGCATGCGGAAAGAGCGCACAGTTGCCGCTGTATATATGGTTGCCCGACGCAATGGAAGGCCCTACTCCGGTTTCAGCGTTGATTCACGCAGCCACCATGGTGACATCCGGAGTGTTCCTCCTTACGCGCATGGCGCCAGTTCTTCACGCGTCGTATCCGTGGGCAGGTGATGTGATTGCAACTGTTGGTGCGCTTACTGCATTATTCGCAGCCACTATTGCGGTAGCTCAAACCGACATTAAAAAAGTTTTGGCGTATTCCACTGTTTCTCAACTTGGCTTTATGTTCCTCGCTATTGGTTCAGGCGCTTATGTAGCAGCAATTTTCCACATGGTGACCCATGCATTTTTCAAGGCACTTTTGTTTCTTGGTTCAGGCTCGGTCATCCATGGCATGCATCACGAACAAGACATGCGCAAGATGGGGGCTCTTCGCAAGTTGATGCCCATCACTGGGTTTACCTTCATTATTGGTTGGTTGGCCATTGCTGGTATCCCGCCGTTTGCAGGGTTCTGGTCAAAGGATGAAGTACTTCTCTATGCGTTTGCAAACAATCGCCTTCTCTGGCTTATGGGAGTCGTCACTGCACTTTTGACTGCGTATTACATGACGCGCCAAGTCATCATGGTGTTCTTCGGTGAAGCACGTTGGAATGATCATGCAGAAGAAAACGGTGCACATGGTGATCACACACCACATGAGAGCCCATGGACAATGGTGACACCACTTGTTGTTCTTGCCGGCTTGTCGATTGTTGGTGGAGCAATGCAGTTGCCGTTCTCAAAGAGCACACATTTTCTTGAACATTGGCTTGAACCGGTTGTTCATCATTCTGAGGTATCAATCGCTGATACGTGGGCGTATAGCAACAAATGGTTGTTGCTCGTAGTCGCAATTCTTATTGCTGTAAGCGGAGTTGTTGCATCTATAGCGGTGTATGCCAAGGGCAAGTTCAAAATCATCGAACCGAAAATTCTTGCTGATGCATGGCGATACGACTCTGCTGTCTCGGCCATTGTTGGTGGCCCAGGGCGAGCAGCTTTTGGCGGCGTTGCTGCGTTCGACGCGAAAATTGTTGATGGTGCAGTGAACGGAATTGGTACCGAAGTCCGTGCCGCTAGTGGCCTATTGCGCAAGGTGCAGAGCGGGCTTGTCCGTTCGTATGCATTCGTAATTGGTCTTGGCGCAGTGGTGCTACTCGCATGGTTCCTTCTGAGAGGAATTCTCTAATGCACGCTTCCTTCCCAATTTTGTCGGCTCTTATCTTGTTGCCGATTCTCGGTGCAGTTCTCATCACAATTGTGAGCAATAAATACCTTGAATTGGTAAAAGTCATCGCGATGGTTTTCAGCGTTGGTGTTGGCGGGATGTCAATCTGGTTGCTGGCTTCATTTAAATCTGCCGACTCGGGATTCCAATACGTTTCTCAACATGATTGGGTGACGTCGTGGGGAATCTCATGGCATCTTGGTGTTGACGGTGTCTCTTTATTCCTTGTCGTGCTTACCGGAATTCTTTTCCCGCTAGTCATTCTCGGTGTTGATCCGCATCATGATCACAAGAGATACCTGGCATGGTTGCTGTTGCTTGAAGCTGGCGTGATGGGCAGCTTCCTCAGTCTCGATCTTTTCTTGTTCTTCATCTTTTTCGAAATTGTTCTTGTGCCGATGTATTTTCTCATTGGTGGATGGGGATATGACAAGCGCGTGTATGCCGCTACAAAGTTTTTTTTGTACACGATGCTCGGCTCGGCATTCATGTTGGTCGGCATCATTGCTACCGCAGTCCTCGCCCGACGCGACATCGGGTATCTCACCTTTGACCTGGTGACAATTGCTGAGCAAGCAAGTTTTGCTACCAATACTGGTCGTTGGCTATTTGTATCGTTTGCCATCGCTTTCGCTGTGAAGGTGCCTATCTTTCCGCTGCACACTTGGCTACCTGACGCACATACACAAGCGCCAACAGGAGGCTCAGTCATCTTGGCTGGCGTGTTGCTAAAGATGGGAACATATGGATTCCTTCGATTTGGTCTGTATTTATTCCCTGCTGCAGCAGTGTGGGCGAAACCAGTATTGCTAACACTCGCTGTAATCGGAATCATCTATGGCGCAATCGCTGCCACCATGCAGACTGACCTCAAGCGTCTCGTTGCGTATTCATCAGTTGCTCACCTCGGATTTATTGTCCTTGGTATTTTTGCGATCACTTCACAATCGCTTACGGGCAGTGTGATGCAAATGGTTAACCACGGTATTTCAACGGGAGCATTGTTCTTGTTGGTTGGCATGATTTACGAACGTCGCCATACTCGCGAAATCGCTGAATTGCGCGGTATTCAATCTGTTGCTCCAATATTCTCAGCGGCATTCATGATTGTGATGTTGAGCTCAATTGGCGTTCCAGGTCTCAACGGATTTGCCGGAGAATTTTTGATTCTGATTGGTTCATTCCAGTCGGCCAGATGGTGGACCATTGTCGCTGCGACCGGTGTGATTCTTGCTGCTTTGTATCTGTTGTGGGCCTACCAACGGGTTTTCCACGGTGAACCAGATGAAGCGAATTCAACTTTTGCTGAGATGACTTTGCGCGAAGGTGCGTTAATTATGGTGTTTATCGGACTCATCGGTTTCACAGGTGTGTATCCAAAGCCAATGCTGGAGCGAATTGAACCCAGTGTTGACAAGTTGGTCGAACACGTCGTGTCTCACAGCGACTACAAGGCTCCGACCACCCCCAAGATTGTGGCTGAGCCTCACGGAGAAAAGGCGGGTGAGTGATGGTTTTCGCAGCAACACTTGACGGCCCTTCAATTCCTTGGGTTGAACTAATTCCCATTCTTTCGCTATTGGCAGGTACTTGTTTTCTACTGCTCGTCGGTTCGCTTGTTCCAACATGGCCACGCCGTGGATATGCATGGGTAACAGGAATCTCAACAACTATTGCAATCGTTGCAAATGCGGTGAAATGGAACAACCTGTATTACAACAAGGGCGAGACATTCTTTGCTGATGTAATTGCCATTGACCGATTCTCTGTTCTAGCCAGCATCACAATTTGTTTGGCTGTCATTTTTGGCGCGCTCATGATGTCTGCGTATTTGGTCCGAATGAATGCAGACGGGCCAGAGATGTACGCCCTGTTGTTGACCTCCGCCATCGGTGCATTGGTGATGGTGGCTGCAAATGAACTCATTGTGTTGTTTCTCGGACTCGAAATTTTGAGTCTGTCGCTATATCTTTTGGCGGCGAGCAATCGTGATCGCGAGCAGAGCCAAGAATCAGGTCTGAAGTATTTCATTCTTGGCGGATTCTCCTCTGCGTTTTTCCTGTACGGAGTGGCATTGATCTTCGGATCAACGGGCAGCACAAAGATCTCGGAGATCGGTGAAGCGCTGTCGGGGAACATCTCCATCGCCAATACTGACGCAATCTTGCTCGTTGGTATCGGCATGTTGTTGGTCGGTCTCGGGTTCAAAGTGTCGGCTGCGCCATTCCATGTGTGGACTCCTGACGTGTACGAAGGAGCGCCGACTCCAGTTACTGCATTCATGGCATCTGTCGGAAAAGTCGCGGCATTCGCAGCGCTCATTCGAATTCTGGCGGTGGGTCTTGAACAGCGCGTTGATGATTGGCGTCCTGTTGTATGGGCGCTCGCAATCCTCACCGTGTTCACTGGTTCGATTTTGGCAGTGGTCCAAACAAACGTAAAACGTATGTTGGCGTATTCGTCTATTAGCCACGCCGGATTTATTCTGGTCGGAGTAGAAGCTGCTGGTCATGTGGGCAGTGACGGAGTTGCAACTTCTATGAACTACCTAGCGATCTACACCGTGTTGGTGATGGGTTCATTCGCAATTGTTCTTGCATTGTCTGGTAACACCGACGGAGAAACGAATCTTTCTGATTTCAAAGGTCTTGCAAAGCGCCGTCCTGCGTTGGCGTTGGCGTTCACCGTCTTATTGTTCGCTCAAGCGGGTGTTCCGCTTACAGCAGGGTTTGTTTCAAAATTTGCAGTCATCAAATCATCTGTAGAAGCAAACTCGTATGTTCTTGCAATTGCAGCAATGGTGGCAGCAGTCATTGGTGCCTATTTGTACCTTCGTATTGCAGTCAGCATGTGGTTAGAAGAGCCTGCATCAGATTCTGAAATATCAGTAGATCCAGCAGTCGTTATTGTGATTGCCATCTCCGTTGCTGCAACTCTGATTGTTGGGTTCTTCCCAGAGTTGCTTCTTCATGCAACGCGCCTTGCGCGTTTTGCGCCGCTCTGATCTAACTGGCGTGAGTAATCAGGGTATTAAACAAACCCTGCTGTGACGGATCATCACGGGCGGTGTCTTCTGGGTGCCATTGCACTGCAACTATCCATGTTGAGCCTGTGTGTTCGACCGCCTCAATAGTTCCGTCTTGATGTGTTCCGACAACAACAAGACCTGGTGCAACTTTTTCAATCGCTTGATGATGAAGTGAATGTATAAGTGGATCAGTAGTTCCCATTGCTTGCGCCAACCGTGATCCCGTGACGACTTGAATACCGTGCATGGTGTCGCGATGGTCAGGAGTTGTCTTGAGGTGCTGCACAAGAGTGCCACCAAGAGCAACGTTCAGCACTTGTTGTCCGCGACACACGGCTAAAACTGGAATATCGCATTCCATAGCACGATGTAAAGCCGCAATTTCAAAGTCATCAACAAGTTCATTGACTCCAAACAACTGGGCCCATTCAGTCGCTCCGTATTTTGATGGGCTGATATCACCGCCACCAATCATGAGCATTCCATCGCACCGAGCAATGGTTTGAGTAATTGTTGACATGTCGTCTGTAGGCGGAACAAGGACTGGTAGGCCACCGGCACGATGGATGGCATCTATGTAGTTCTGTCCGCAACTTGTAACCGGAGTGCGGTGTCCTGTTGCTTCGGGGCTCATGCGTCCTGGAATTGCAATTAGCGGTTTGCTCATCCGGCTTCTACTTCGTCGGCCTCGTATCCGGCTTTGCGAACTGCAGCCAACACTTCATCAGCTTGTTCACGACTACGTACTTCCAGAACGGCCTGAATACCAGTTTCGCGAACATGCAAACTGACACCTTCACGGACGTGTTCTACTTCAACAAGGTTGGCCCCTGTTTCTGCGAACAATGTGAGTAGTCGAGCAAGACCACCAGGCCTATCAGAGATACGAACAAACAAAATAAGTCTGCGACCAGCTTTTGTTTCATTGCGACGAATCAGCCCGGGAAGCAGACCGAGGTCAACATTGCCACCTGACAGCACAACACATGTTGTACCGGTCTGGGCTGGCTTTACTTGGCCGCTCATCAGTGCGGAAACACCTACGGCGCCACCGCCCTCAACGTACAACTTGCCACGATCCATCAGAAGCACCATTGCATCGGCAACAAGATCTTCTTCAACAACAACAATTTCATCAACGTATCGTTCAATAAGTGGACGAGTGAAAACACCAGGCATCTTCACTGCAATTCCGTCAGCAAGTGTGACGATAGGACCATCTGGGGGAGGTGATCCGGCGTACGGCGCACACGCACGTACTTGAACACCAATGACTCTGATCTTTGGGTTGAATGTCTTTAGTGCCATTGCAACACCGCCTGTCAAACCGCCTCCACCAAGTGGAATGATGACAAGTGATAAATCTGAAATGTCTTCCAGCAATTCAAGACCAAGAGTTGCTTGTCCCGCAACAACAACGGGGTCGTCATATGGATGACAGAAATTCATTCCCTTTGCATCTGCCCGTCCTTGAGCTGCAGCAACAGCGTCAGACAATGTGTCGCCACCTTCACTCAGAATTGCGCCAAATGAACGCGCGGCTTCCATCTTCGATAACGATGCACCAGCCGGAACAAAAATCTCACACGGAACGTTGTGATGTCGTGCAGCAAATGCAATTGATTGAGCATGGTTTCCGGCGCTACCCGCCACCACGCCGTTCTTGACTGCATCCCCGAGCGAGGCGAGTTTGCTCATCGCACCGCGAATTTTGAAAGACCCCGTGCGCTGCAAATTCTCAGCCTTGAACACCACGTTTCCGCCGTACCGTTCAGACAACGTAGCGGATTCGGTGATGGGGGTGCGCTTGACCACCCCTATTCCGGCAAGTCGAGCTGCTTCGATGACTTCAGAATCAATTGGTATAGCTGTCATCTTGCCCTACCGTAGTGGGCATGCGTGCTGTACTCATTGCTAATAGTGAGGATGCTGATCCAGGATTCGTAGGTCGTTCATTGCGCCAACGCGGGTACTCATTCACTGAATTTCTTCGAGAAGACCATCAGAATTGGCCGACTCTCGACGGTTTTGACCTCGTTGTGGCAATGGGGTCGAATTGGAGCACGTATTGGGATCATGTTGCAGATCCCGTCCGGGCTGAGCAAACCCTGCTGGCAGATGCGATGTCTCGGGGTATCGCAATTCTTGGAATTTGCTTTGGTGCACAACAATTGGCGGTCACCCTGGGAGGGGAAATCACCAGGGCAAAAACCCCTGAAATCGGTTGGTACCAGGTGTTTCCGGTCGCAGAGGCAGCCAATTCAACACCTGATTGCCTCACCCGGGGTGATTGGATGCAGTGGCACTACGACCGATTCAGCGTTCCCGCTGGGGCCACAACCTTGGCTGATTCACCCGTTGGCCCCCAGGCCATGATCTGTGGAAGGGCGCTTGGCCTCCAGTTTCACCCCGAGGCATCAGAAACGATTGTCCGATTGTGGATGACGGGGGAAGGGGGCGACGAAATAGCTGCCCTTGGAATTACCCCTGATGAAATGATTGAGGAGACGAGTTCGCGAGTGGTTGATGCCGAACAGAG
>CAMDVC010000003.1 GCA_945878785.1 Bifidobacterium breve
ATCGTGATTGTTACTTCTGACAACCCACGAAGCGAAGACCCTGAACTCATAGTTGCCGAAGTCATGTCAGGCGTTGTGGTCAATCATGCATTGGTTAGTTCCATCGTGAATAGGGAAAAAGCAATTGAATCCGCCATCTTGGGTGCAAAGCGTGGTGACATGGTGGTTATTGCTGGCAAGGGTCATGAAGCAACGCAGGAAATCAATGGCGTGCTGACGCCCAGTAGTGATGTGGCAATTGCAACCAAAGCACTTCGATTACGAGAGGGGAAAACAAAATGATTGCAGTTCTTATTGCAGGAGCAGTGGCAATGGTTTTATCTCTTTTTGGTACGCGGGCGTTGATTTCATTTTTTGATCGGATTGGGAAAGGTCAGCCAATTCTTGGTTCCGCTGATCATGGTCCTGTCCATCACATGAAAAAGCAAGGGACAGCCACGATGGGCGGAATAGCCATCATGCTTTCCGCATTCATTGGTTGGGCTGCTGCACATTTACGCGGCGGCATCGCTCTCTCTGACCAAGCAATGATTATGTGGGCCATCTGTGGAGTCTTATCAGTTATTGGTTTCCTTGATGACTACCTAAAAGTACATCGTGCGCAAAATCGTGGAATCTTTTGGAAGAAAAAGGGCTACATCACCTTTGGACTTGTCGTTGTGATGATGACGTGGCTACTTCTAGGTACAGGTGTCAGCGAAACGTTGTCGTTTACGCGATTCGATTTCCCCGGATGGCAATTGTCGCCTGTCCTGTGGGTTGTCTGGACATCGCTGATGGTGTGGGCAACAACAAATGCTGTCAATGTGACGGACGGTCTTGACGGTCTTGCGGCAGGCTCTGCGTTATTCGGATTTCTTGCTTTCACGGTGATTGCATATTGGGCTTTTCGAAATCCTGATATTTACAATTTGGTCAACCCGCTTGACCTGGCAGTTTTTTCTGCAGCAATGGCAGGAGCATGTGGCGGGTTTTTGTGGTGGAACGCGGCACCGGCACGAATATTTATGGGTGATGTCGGAGCGTTGGGCATTGGTGCTGCATTGGGATTGTTGGCGGTGACCACTAACACACACATGTTGCTTCCACTGATTTGTGCACTCAATGTGATGGAAGCGGGTTCGGTTGCTTTGCAGATGGGCGTGTTCAAGGCATCGGGCCGAAAGAAACGATTGTTTCGTATGTCGCCCATTCATCATCATTTTGAACTTCTCGGGTGGCCCGAAACTACTGTCATTATTCGATTTTGGATCTTGTCCGGAATCTGCGTGGCTGTCGCAGTAGGAATGTTTATTGCAGACTTCACACGTATTGCCGATTCTTTTGCAGGGAGGTGACATGAAACGAGTAGCGGTTTTTGGGCTAGCGATTACAGGAGCTGCAGCTGCGCGCACTTTGGCAGTTCGAGGTATCGAAGTGGTTTTGTCAGATGATGCGATCACTGATGAACACCGTCATCTTGCACGTGAACTTGGCTGCACAATTGTTCCGGCAGTTACTCAATCTGACATTGCTGCTTTTCTTGACGGCGTCGATGTGTTAATCCCTGCACCAGGGGTGGCGCCACATCACCGTGTCATCGTTGAAGCCCTTGCACGTGGCGTATCTGTTCGTACTGAAATTGATATTGCATATGAATGGGAACAGCAGAGAAATGGCGGACCGCGACCCATTCTCGGTGTTACGGGTACGGACGGCAAGACAACCACAACGATGATTACCGCAGCGTTGTTGCGTGGCGGTGGGCGTTCGGTTGGCGAGGTAGGGAACACTGACCTTCCGTTCATGGCGGCGATTGATCAACCATTCGATGCATTTGTCGTTGAGTGTTCAAGTTTTCGATTGCAATTCACGGACACTTTTCGCTGTGATGCATCAGTATGGCTCAATCTGGCTGCGGACCATCTTGATTGGCATGGGTCGCTTGAAAGCTACACAGAGGCAAAGCGTCGACTATGGGCATATTCAAGAACTAGCGACATAGTTATTGCTCCTGTAGGCAATGAAATGATTCTTGAATCAGCTCGGGCAACGCCAGCACGTTGTGTCACGTTTGGTCTTGATGCTGGTGACTACAAGGTGTCGTCTGGGTCTCTGGTGAGTCCGCTTGGTGTCATCTGCTCGGTCGACGAACTATGGCGTTCGCTTCCACATGACATCACTAATTCGCTAGCAGCAGCGGCTTTGGTCATTGAATCTGGGTTAAGTGCTGTGGGGGAAGTGGCGGCACCACTGCATGTTTTTGAATCAGCGCATCATCGCATCGAACTCATCGGCCATTTCGATGGGTCGGCATGGTACGACGACTCCAAAGCAACGAGTCCTCACGCAGCGCTTACCGCCATACGGTCCTTCGAACACGTCGTGTTGATAGCTGGAGGCCGCAATAAAGATTTAGATCTGGCACAGATGGCTACTGAACCAAAGCGCATGGCCGGAGTTGTGGCAATCGGGGATGACGCTGAAGCAATTCGTCTTTCTTTTGAAGGAGTATGCGTCGTGCGCGATGCCATGTCAATGGATGAAGCGGTTGCCGTTGCCCACGGTATGGCAAAGAATGGTGAAACGGTTCTGTTATCACCTGGGTGCACTAGTTATGACTGGTACAACAATTACAACGAACGAGGCGACGACTTTCAAGACAAGGTACGAAAGTACTTCGCCCGAACAGAATCGAGTTCATAATGGTCACAGAAAAACGAACCACGCCGACCCTCAAAGAACGCCGACTTGCAACTCTTCGCCGTACTGGTGTTGCTGGTCGTCATCGTGTGGCGCTAGAGAAACCATCTGCCGCATTCTTCTGGATTCTGATCATCGTCTCTTCATTTGTCATGTTGGGTCTTGTCATGGTGTTGTCATCATCGTCAGTAACTAACTTGCATTCTGGTGGATCGGCGTGGGGAATGTTTCGACGCCAATTAATTTGGGCAGGCTTGGGAGGCCTCGCAATGTGGGCCGCATATGAATTTCCGTACGAAACATGGCGAAAAACAGTGCTCTTGCAGTCCGTCGTAGTAGCGGTGGTGGTTTTAAATGTCGTAGTGATGCTGAGGGGCGCTGTAGTGAATGGCGCACGTGCATGGCTAGATATTGGTCCGTTCCGAATGCAACCCTCAGAATTCATGAAGTTAGCTGTTGTTCTTTTTTGTGCAAACTTGTTGTCGCATCGACATCGCTCGGTTCAAATCTCGAGCATTGTGTTGTGGCCCATGATTGCTGCATTGGTCGTAAGTGCGGGGTTGTGTGTCCTTCAGAAGGACTTCGGGGGAAGTGTGATCTTTGGTGGCGTTGTGCTTGTCATGATGTTTATTGCTGGACTGCCCGCACGACAACTAATTGCTACCACTGTGAGCCTTGGATTTCTCGGAGTACTTGTCTTTACCTTCGCCAGCAATGCAAGTGCGCGAATGCTTGCCTATATAGATCTTGAGGCCACGAAAGACGACAGCGGATATCAGGTGTATCAGTCCTTGTTGAGCATTGCGAATGGCGGCTGGTCAGGAACCGGCATCGGCTCTGGCACTAGTAAATGGGGATATGTGCCCCTTGCCTATAGTGACTTTATATTTTCGGTTATTGCAGAAGAGTTGGGAATTTTTGGCTCATTGATGGTGATCGGCGGATTCTTGGCGTTGGTCATCTTCGGTTTACAGGTTGCTCTGTCTGCTCCCGATACTCACGGTGCATTTATTGCGGGTGGAATTTCTGCATGGTTCGGGGTACAGGCATTAGTGAATATCGGAGGAGTAGTTGGTGCACTTCCGATGACAGGGTTGACACTTCCGTTCTTGTCGTACGGCGGCTCTTCTCTCATCGCTTCTATGGCAGCGGCTGGATTACTTTTGAACGTTGCACGAGACGTAAAGACATCGCACTAAACCATGGTGTACGCAGTAGTTACCGGTGGCGGAACAAGTGGTCATGTAATTCCGGCGATTGCAATATGCGAACTACTTGTTGAAGCAGGACATCCCATATCTGATATTCGTTATGTCGGTTCTCGACGAGGAGTTGAGCGAGAGTTGATGCAGTCGACTCAGATTTCTTCTGAGTATCTTCCAATCTCAGGTCTGCAACGATCATGGAATTTTCAGGGCGTGGCACGAAATGCTCTGCTTCCCTGGCGTTTATTGTGGAGCCGCATTCTTGCTCGTGGTCTTGTCAAGTTGTGGAGCCCCAGTGTGGTGGTGTCAGTTGGTGGATATGCAAGCGAACCGATGGCGCGGGCGGCACTTGCTGCAGATGTGCCATTGGTCTGCATTAGCTACGACAGAATTCCTGGTTTAGCGACTCGTCGTCAGGCAAAACAGGCTGCAATTTCCGCAGTTGCCTTTGAAGGAAGCGACCTTCCTCGGTCGATCTTGACGGGCGCGCCAGTTCGTAAACAATTACGCGGATTAGCAGTCTCGACCTCCCGAGAATCGTCACGTTCTGCGCTCGGTATTCGTTCCGACGCGCGCATGGTGGTTGTAATGGGCGGGTCATTAGGTTCGGGTGTGTTGAATGCGATGGTTGCTGATTTATTACGTTCACTAGCGGGGACTCAATCGGTTGTGTATCACATATGCGGTCAGCGCTTTGAGCGTGATCCAATGCCACACATACCAGCGGGTGTGCAATACGTCCGTGTTGGTTATGAAGACCGAATGGCAGATGTCTACAGCGCATTAGATGTCTTAGTTTCACGGGCAGGTGCGAGTTCAGTTGCAGAAATCGCCACAGTGGGTGTTGCTGCAATCTTGGTTCCGTGGCCTGATGCAGCAGATGGTCACCAAGAACTGAATGCCAGATGGCTGACAGATGCCGGAGCAGGAATTCTCATGGACGATGGGGCGTGTGTTGATGGACGGGCAGTGGCTGAGGTCACCCAATTATTGGCAGATCCTGATCGTGTGTCAGTAATGGCGCATACTGCCTATCAATTAGGAGCCCTACATCGAAGTTCGGCACTAGTTGATGCAATCGAGGGGGCCGTACTCGCGACTGTTGCGCGTGGAACAATGGACCACTGATGAACGTCTCTCGCCGAATCGCTGAACCAATCCTTGCGCTCAATGTGCCTATTCGATGTCACATTGTCGGTATTGGTGGTCCAGGAATGAGCGCAATTGCTCGATTGTTGGTTGAGATGGGTCATGCGGTGACAGGGTCGGACCTGCATGAGTCAGAGGTCATCGATGAACTTCGTCTACGAGGCGCAGAAATTTCTATTGGTCATCGTGAGTCAGTTGTTCACGGAGCAGATGTTGTGACGTATTCAACTGCAATTCCCGCTACCAATGTTGAATTGGTAGAAGCTCGGCGCAGTGGAATAGAGACTCGCCACAGGTCGGGCATGTTGGCGTCGTTATGCGCTGCCACAAATGCTGTGGGTATCGCCGGCACCCATGGAAAGACCACTACCACAGCTCTCGTAACCGCAATGACTACTGCTGGTGGCCTAAGTCCCTCATCAATCATTGGGGCAGATGTCCTCGGGGGCAATGGGAATGTGCACGGGGATGGGTCACTTCTCATTATTGAGGCTGATGAAAGCGATGGGACTCTTGACGTTCTTCCATTGTCGTCTCTCGTAGTGACCAACATTGATATCGATCATCTTGATTACTTCGGTACCTTTGATGCAATTAAGACCTGTTTCGGTGACGCAGTCGCGCGCACTGGTGGAGTTGTTGTGCTGAATGCAGATGATGAAGGTTCTGCTGACCTTGTGCAGGTACTTAGTAAAGAAATTCGTGTGACAACGTTCGGACGGTCAGAGAATTCAACGGTTCGAATCACTTCAACGGCTTCACATAATGAAGGGACATTGGTTGATGTATGTGTCGCTGACAAGAACTATCGATGCGCCTTGAATTTACGCGGTGAACATAACGTTATGAACTTTGCCGCTGCACTTGCGATGGCTATTCGACTTGGCGTTGACCCTGCTGTTGCGTGTACGGCTGCCTCGGCTTTCCGTGGCGTTGCTCGTCGATTCACTGAACGTGGCGATTTCCGCGGATCATTGCTCATTGACGACTACGCACATTTGCCCGCAGAAATTTCCTCCACGATCGACGCAGTGCGTTCACACCCCGCATTGTCAGGTCGTGTGGTGGCTGTATTTCAACCGAATCGATACCACCGCATTGCCACCATGGCTGATTCGTACGCTGACTGTTTTGCACACGCAGATCGCGTTGTGATTACTGACGTGTACGCATCAGGTACTCAGAAGATTGAAGGGGTCACCGGAGAACTGGTGGTCAATGCCATTCGTCGTGCCCATAACGATGCTGATGTGGTGTGGGCTCAGTCACGCGCTGCCACCGTTGCTGCTGTCGAGTCGTGGATTGCCCCTGGCGACATCTGCATTTCAATGGGTTGTGGCGACATTGAATCTTTTCCTGACGACTTGCGCGGAGTGGTGAAATGACCACTGCAGCACTTAGTGCGGAGTTGGCTTCAGCAGGCCTTGACGTTCATAGTGACAGGCCTCTTGCTCCTCTCACTACCTATGGGGTCGGTGGTAACGGCGCATGCGTTGTCAAAGCGTCGTCTGCAGATCAAGTTGTCGCAGTGTCAGAGATTTTGCGTGGTCATCCAGAAGTAGAAACTCTTGTAATGGGTCGCGGCAGCAATCTTTTAATCGCAGACGAGGGTTTCGATGGCCTTGTTGTTGTTATGGCTCCGTCGCCAACTGAGAACGCGGTGAGCGTTGATGGTGACATTGTGGAAGCTGGTGGCGCAATGTTGATGCCAGTGTTGGCCCGCCGCTCTGTAGGCGCAAGCCGCGGCGGTCTTGAATGGTGTGTTGGAATTCCTGGCACGGTTGGTGGCGCAGTGCGAATGAATGCAGGTGGACATGGCGCAGATATGACCTCTTCAGTGATTGATGCCACCGTGTTGTCTCTTCGTAGTGGACAAATCGTGCGTGTATCTGCTGAACAACTTGGTTTTTACTTTCGAGGTTCAGCATTGTCAGGCAGTCATGTTGTGCTGTCAGTTCGAATGAAAACCGCATTTCAAGATTCGGCAATCGGTACATCTGAAATCAACGCTGTAGTCGGATGGCGGCGCGAGCATCAACCGGGCGGCCGCAATGCAGGCTCAGTATTTGTCAACCCTGGAGCAGGTGACGAAAGTGCTGGTGCCCTTATCCATGCTGCTGGACTTCGTGGTTTCACAATTGGTGCAGTCAGCGTTTCGGAAAAGCATGCCAATTTCATTCAAGCCGGAGAGGGCTCATCTGCTGCTGATGTAGCTGCAGTGATGTCACATGTACAAAGTACTGTTGAAGATGTTCACGGTATTCGTTTGTACAGCGAAGTATGTCTTGTCGGATTCTCCGCAGATCTTATGACTCGTTTCTCACACCCTTCTCACACTTCAGAGGCGCACGTTGAAGCCAAAGAGCACTTGCAGAGTCTCCTCGGAGAACACGCATGACAGATTCTGAAGATCAAAGTTCTAAAGAACGGATAGAAGAAATATCTGTTACAGAAGTGTCTGATCAAGTGTTGCAAGAGTTGTCGGGCCTCTTTAGCAATCGCGAACCCGAGACGGTGACGGAACCAGACGCTGTAGTAGATCCGATTGACATCACAGTTACGGACGTTATTGACTTGGTCAATGTGGTGGCCGAGAACGACACACCGCCAGAACCTATTGATCCATTGCTCAATGGAATGGCTGAAGACACTGGCACTTTGGTGGTAATCGATGACGACTTAGATCGAGTTGTCATTGTTGATGATGACAGGCCAGATTCAACATTTGAGGAAAGGCAACGGCGTTCGCGACGTCGTGAACGCCTCCAAAAGGTCAAGTGGCTAAAACTTGCGGGTGCGATTGTCGCATCTGTAGTTGTGGTGATTGCACTTCTGGCCTCACCAATCTTTGCGATTCGGTCAGTGACCATAGAAGGAAATGTCTATACGTCCAAAGAAGTTCTTGCAGCTGTTACAAAAACGCTGAAGGGCGCATCAGTGTTCACTGTGAATACAGGTACGGCACGTGAGTTATTACTGACTGATCCGTGGGTATCTGACGTGCGGATTACAACTCGGTTTCCTGGTAAGGCTCTCGTCGAAATCGCAGAAAGGGTTCCTATTATTTGGTACGTCGGCGACGACCAAAAGGCACGCATCGTGGATGCACGGGGCCACGTCATCGCAGTACTTGCTGGTTGGCCGACGAAGTACCTACGCGTAGCAGGTGTCGGACCATCACTCGAGGCCGGCGCTGTGGCTGATGATGTCTACAGAGCTGCGGCGCAACTTGTCTTAGCTTTACCTGATGAACTGCGACCATTGGTGAAATCACTAGAGGTCAGCGCAGGCGGGGAATTGGCAATGACACTTGCAGGAGGGACCCTCGTTCGTTTCGGGCCACCCAATGACCTGCAAAGCAAATTGGTCGCAGTCGTGGTTCTATTGCGGCGTCAGAACCCATCGACCTTGGCTGTTATTGATGTTTCTACGGGAGAACCAACCGTTCAAATCCGCTAAACAATCGCTCGAATCGGGAATTGCCACATAAATCCCTCGTGATGTGTGAAACTTGTGAAACTCAGTCCTTACGGACTCCTTACTGGAGGTAAATGGTCGATGGCCGGTGCACCACAGAATTATCTCGCCGTTATAAAGGTGATTGGCATTGGCGGAGGCGGCGTTAATGCTGTCAACCGCATGATCGATGCTGGTCTTCGCGGCGTTGAATTTGTCGCAATTAACACAGATGCGCAAGCTCTCCTAATGAGCGACGCAGATGTCAAGCTGGATATTGGTCGTGACCTCACTCGTGGTCTCGGCGCAGGTTCTGACCCAGACGTCGGTCGCGCAGCAGCGGAAGGGCATCGTGAAGAAATTGAAGAACTCATCAACGGTTCAGACATGGTTTTCATTACTGCAGGTGAAGGCGGAGGTACCGGAACAGGTGCTGCGCCAGTGATTGCTGAAATTGCAAAGTCTCTCGGTGCTCTTACTATCGGTGTTGTAACACGTCCATTCCAATTCGAAGGACGCCGTCGCGCTGTACAAGCAGACAACGGAATTCAACGTTTGAAAGAAAAAGTTGACACTCTGATTGTTATTCCGAATGATCGACTTCTGACCGTTGCGAACGATAAGACATCACTGGTGAATGCATTCAAGATGGCTGATGAGATTTTGTTGCAAGGTGTTGCAGGTATTACAAACCTCATTACGACCCCCGGACTTATCAACACCGACTTCGCAGACGTCAAGATGATTCTCACCAGTGCAGGTTCTGCACTTATGGGTATTGGTATTGCCAGCGGAGACAATCGTGCAGTTGTTGCGGCAAAAGATGCTATTTCGAGTCCGATGCTCGAGGCCGCTATCGATGGTGCCCGAGGCATTTTGCTCAATATCACTGGTCCATCCAGTATGGGTCTTTTCGAAGTCAACGCCGCAGCCGAAGTGGTACACGGTGTTGCTCATCAAGACGCAAACATCATTTTCGGTACTGTTATCGATGACGAAATGGGCGATGAAATTAAGGTCACCGTTATTGCAGCAGGCTTCGAACGTTGGGATACAGGCGCAAGTGGTTCATCCGTTGGTACTCGCACATCGACACGTCCAACTGATACTCGTCCGTCCACAAGCAACGTGCGCGACATTTTCTCTGATAGCGATCCGTTATCAGACGATGATGATGACTTTGACGTTCCGTCTTTCCTGAAATAGAAGTTCACATATGATCGACGCCAATGAGGTGGCCGATCGCGTGGCTCACGTTCGTTCGGTTATTAGTAATGCTGGTGGGACCGCTGTCTCGCTAGTTGCTGTAACAAAGTCTTTTGGAATTGATGCGCTTCGTGCTGCATTGACCGCAGGTTGTGATGCAGCGGGCGAGAACTATGCGCAAGAGTTGCTAGAAAAAATTGCGGAAGGGGCGCCGTCAATTGATGTCCACTTCATTGGTGCATTGCAGTCAAACAAAGTGCGGACACTGGCCAGACACATTGCTTTGTGGCAGTCCGTTGACAGGGACTCAGTTGTAGACGAATTGGGTCGTCGGGCACCGGGTGCGACCATCTTGATTCAGGTTGATACAACTGGGGAACCCTCTAAAGGTGGGGTGACACCTGCTCAACTAGATGCATTGAGAGTGCGAGCAGAGTCTCGAGGCCTCATTGTGAAGGGATTGATGACAATTGGTCCGACGGACGGGACGCAGGAGGAGTGCGAGAAATCCTTTGGGATGTTGCGTCATTTGGTCAATGAACAAGGCTTATCAGTCTGTTCCATGGGGATGTCGGCCGATTATCCGATTGCTGTTGCGTGTGGTTCCACAATGGTCAGGGTGGGAAGCGGTCTCTTTGGCGACAGAGTGCGCGTCACGAGTTAGACATGTCCCACATCTGCTATTCAATGTGCATTAGCCTATGAATATGTCATTTTTCCGCCGTGCAATGGATTACCTCGGTCTAAGTGGGGAAGAAGCCTACGACGACTACGACATGTCAATGGAGTACGAACGACCACAACGCGCAGGACGTCCAGCGCCTGATCAAGGTCGTCGATCCAATTTTGATCCTGAGTACTCATCAGAAACGCAAGGACCTGCTGCGCGTCCGATGCGTGTTGACGACACTGGAGCAGCTCGCCGCCCTGATGATTCCGGTTTGCAAGTTCGTCCTGTCGGCACTGCACGAACGTCTCAAACAGTTCGTACGATTCCTTCTTCCGGAGAAACTGTCACGGTTCGCCCTCGTAACTTCAATCAGGCACAAGAAATTGCTGACCACTTCAAAGATGGTGTTCCGGTGATTGTGAATCTTGAAGGTGCTGATCGGGAAATGTCTCGTCGAATTATCGACTTCGCAAGTGGCATGTGTTACGCACTGAGTGGCACGATGGAAAAAGTAGGCAGTGGCGTCTACTTGTTAAAGCCAGCTGTAAGTTTCGACTCACCTCGTTATTAAGGATTCATCATGGGGCTTGTGTGCGCTGTTGCAAATATCTATGTCTTGATTGTGGTTGCTCGCGCAATTTCGACATTTTTTCCTATCTCATCAGGTAGTCCATTTCTTCCCCTTGTTGACTTTCTCTACAAGGCCACAGAGCCAGTATTTACGCCTATTCGGCGTGTACTTCCCACGATGGGGCCATTCGACTTCACACCACTGGTGGTTCTCATTGGCGTTCAAGTCATCGCTCGCATCCTTGGGTGCTGAGCCCCTTACACCCCTAGCCTTACTGCGTGACGTATCCGAAGGTTGAACCCCAGCCAAATTTTCCTCATATGGAAGAAGGCGTGCTGGCGCGTTGGGAACGTGACCAGACATTCTCAAAGAGCCTTGCTGCGCGTCCCGTTGGCACAAATGGCGACAATGAATTCATCTTTTACGACGGCCCTCCCTTCGCAAACGGAATGCCTCACTACGGTCATTTACTCACAGGCTTTGTAAAGGATGCTGTACCGCGTTACCAGACGATGCGCGGCCGTCATGTTGATCGCCGATTTGGTTGGGACTGCCACGGTCTCCCAGCAGAAGTAGAAGCTGAAAAAGAATTAGGTATCGCCGGACATCCTGCAATTGCCGCATTTGGAATAGACAAATTTAATGATGCATGTCGTACAAGTGTGTTGCGGTACACCGATGAATGGCAGCGATATGTCACGCGCCAGGCTCGGTGGGTTGATTTTGAAAATGATTACAAGACCCTTGATACCCCGTATATGGAAAGCGTCATGTGGGCATTTAAGACACTTCATGAAAAGGGTCTGATCTATGAGGGCTTTCGCGTACTTGCGTATTGCTGGCGTTGCGAGACTCCGTTGTCGAATACAGAAACCCGAATGGATGATGTTTACAAAGACCGTCAGGATCCGGCACTGACCGTTTCCTTTACCCTTGATTCAGGGGAGAAGATTCTTGCGTGGACTACAACTCCATGGACTTTGCCATCTAACTTGGCACTCGCTGTTGGTCCGGACATTGAATATGCCGTTCTTCAACATCCTGACGGCATTACCTACATAGTGGCTGAAGCTCGTTTGGGTTCGTATGAAAAAGAATTTGAAGGTGCGGAAGTGTTGCGCACACTGAAGGGTCGCGACCTTGTTGGTCGTCGCTATACGCCATTGTTCCCATTCTTTGCCGAGACAAATAACGCGTTCCAGATTCTGGGTGCTGACTTTGTGACAACTGAAGACGGAACGGGTGTTGTGCATATGGCGCCTGGTTTTGGTGAAGACGACCAAATCGAATGCAACGCTGCTGGTATTCCAACGCTGTGCCCGATGGACGAACATGGGTGCTACACAGCTGAAATCACACCGTGGGCTGGTAAGCACGTGTTTGAAGCCAACTCAGACATTGTGCGCACACTGAAGGACATGAGTGTCGTTATTCGCCACGATTCCTATAACCACTCGTATCCACATTGTTGGCGTTGTGCTGAGCCACTTGTGTATCGCGCTATTTCGTCTTGGTTCGTAGAGGTCACAAAATTCCGTGACCGCATGGTCGAACTGAATGAACAAATCACATGGTCGCCCGAGCACATTAAAGATGGTTCGTTCGGTAAATGGATAGCGAATGCTCGTGACTGGGCCATCAGCCGTAACCGATTCTGGGGTTCACCGATTCCGGTCTGGAAGAGTGACGACCCGTCATATCCGCGCCTTGATGTGTACGGAAGCCTCGCTGACCTGTCTCGCGATTTCGGGGTGGAAGTAACTGATTTACACCGCCCAAATATTGATGTTCTAGTGCGACCAAACCCTGATGATCCAACGGGTAAGTCAATGATGCGTCGCGTTCCTGAAGTGCTTGACTGCTGGTTTGAGAGTGGCTCGATGCCGTTTGCTCAAGTTCACTACCCGTTCGAAAATAGGGAATGGTTTGACAATCACTACCCGGGTGACTTCATTGTTGAATACATCGGTCAAACGCGCGGATGGTTCTACACATTGCACGTTCTGGCAACGGCATTATTTGATCGGCCGTCTTTCACGTCATGCATAAGTCATGGAATCGTCCTCGGAGATGATGGCGCAAAGATGTCGAAGAGTCTGCGTAATTATCCTGACCCGATGGCGGTGTTTGATTCTCACGGCGCTGATGCAATGCGTTGGTACCTGTTGTCATCGCCCATCCTGCGTGGCGGTGATTTCTCTGTCACTGAACAAGGAATGCGAGAGACAGTACGTCAAGTTCTGCTACCTCTGTGGAACTCGTATTACTTCCTTGCTTTGTATGCGAACGCTGACGGTATATCCGGTGTTGTTCGCACTGATTCGTCACATGTGCTTGACCAATACGTTCTTGCCAAACTCGCTGACTCAGTTGAATCAGTTACGGCATCAATGGATGTGTATGACCTCTTCGCAGCCTGCCAAACAATCCGAAATTTTCTTGACGTTTTGACCAATTGGTATATCCGCAGAAGTCGTGACCGTTTTTGGGCTGGAGATCAAGACGCCATTGACACGTTGCACACAGTGCTTGATTATCTCGTGCGTATCGCTGCGCCGCTTCTGCCGCTTGTTACTGACGAGGTGTTCCAAGGACTCCACGGAGATGAGACAGGAAGCGTTCACCTCACTGATTGGCCCTCTTCCACGGAACTCCCACGCAACTCAACTCTCGTCACTGCAATGGACATGGTCCGTGATGTCTGTTCATCCGCATTGTCTGTGCGTAAAGCACATGGTCGTCGTGTTCGTTTGCCGCTTGCATCACTCACTATTGCTGCAGCGAATGCTGCATCGCTTGACGGTTTCCTCGACATCGTGCGAGACGAAGTAAACGTGCGCGATGTCGTGCTCTCATCTGACATGGATTCAATCGCGTCTCATGAACTACAGGTTGTCCCGGCAATTGTTGGTCCACGACTCGGGCCGCGCACTCAGGCGGTCATTGTCGCAGTGAAAAAGGGCGAGTGGACTCAGGTTGGCGATGTCATCAATGTTGCTGGCGAGTCGCTCCAGCCTGGGGAGTATTCACTGAAGTTGGTCACTCAAGCAGGGTCAGCCAGTGCACCATTGCCGGGCGGAGCTGGCGTGATTTTGCTCGACGTCAATGTCACTGCTGAATTGGAAGCTGAAGGCTCGGCTCGAGACATCGTGCGTGCTGTGCAGCAGGCTCGCCGAGAAGCCGACCTTGATATCTCAGACCGAATCATCGTTACTTTGTCCGTTGATGACGAGTTGAAGACCCAGATCTTGCCCCATCTGGGGCTCATTGCAGGTGAGACCCTTGCCCTCGATGTGCTTTTTGATGCATCGGGGGAGCGTTCTGTTGCAGTGGAGGGTGCCCGCATTGGGGTGTCGGTAGTTCTCGCGAGTTGAGAAAATACCGTTTTCGGCCGTAGCCTCACGGGGCAACGCGGGCGGATGCCCGATGCAAGGAGAGAGTGCTCATTATGGCGACGAAGAAAAAAATCACCCCCGTAAAGAAGGTTGTCAAGAAGGCTCCTGCAAAGAAAGCACCAGCTAAGAAAGCGCCTGCAAAGAAAACTGCTCCTGTAAAGAAGGTTGTCAAGAAGGCTCCTGCGAAGAAAACTCCTGCAAAGAAAGTTGCTCCTGCGAAGAAAACTCCTGCAAAGAAAGTTGCTCCTGCAAAGAAAGCACCAGCTAAGAAGGTCGTGAAGAAGGCTGCTCCTGCGAAGAAGGTTGTCAAGAAAGCCGTTCCCGTTAAGAAGGTAGCTCCAGCGAAAAAAGTTGTTCCTGCAAAGAAAACTGCTCCTGCAAAGAAGGCAGCTCCAGCAAAAGTTGTTGCTCCCGCTCCTGTCGTTGTCGCTCCTGCGCCAGTTCCTGTGAAGAAAGTTGCAAAGAAACCAGAGCCACCGAAGCGTCCCGTCATTGTGAAGGGAGCATCGGAAGATGGTGTTACGTCGTCAAAAGATTTTGATTTGAAGTTTCTGTTTGCGCAACGTGAATCCCTTCAGTTAGAACGCATCAAACTGGTCGGTCAAGCTAATCGTCTAGAGAGTGAAGCAAACGCCATGATTGCCGATGCTGAAATGGGTGACGTGAAGTTTGATGATGAAGGCGGTGAAGGCGACACCATGGTTGTTGAGCGCGAACAAGATCTTGTTTTGTCAGCCGCGGCTCGCCAAACGGTTGAAGAGATTGACGCAGCTCTCGCTCGTATGAAAACTGGCGAGTATGGCTATTCCGTTGTTTCAGTCCTGCCAATTCCGAAGGAGCGTCTGCGCGCTATTCCTTGGGCGACAGAGCTTGTTACTGAACGTGCCGGTGGACTAGGACGCCGTTAGGCGTTCCAGCACATCTGTGTTCGCAATTCGCCGACAGGCGATTCTTGTTGGTCTCATCGTTCTTCTAGACCAAGTGACGAAGTCTTGGGCGGTGTCTGCATTGGCAGATGGTCGTGTGATTCATGTCTTGGGCTCTCTGCAATTTTCACTCGGATTCAACAGTGGTTTTGCATTCTCTCAGGGGCAAGGGATGGGTCCACTCGTTGGCCTTTTTGCAATGATTGCTGTTTTGTTTTTGTTACGAGCAATTCGCAAGGCCACTACTCAACTATCTGCGTTGGCATTGTGTGCCATTGTCGCGGGTGCAATTGGAAATATTGCTGACCGAATCTTTCGCGGTGAGGGTTGGCTTCGCGGTCGAGTCGTTGATTTCATCGACGTGCAGTGGTGGCCAGTGTTTAATGTTGCAGATTCATCGATAACTGTGGGGGCATGTGCGCTTATTGCTGCCATGCTGATGGAGTCGCGTAACGGAAAAGGTGTTGACAAAACACATGAAAGTTGAAGAAACACTGCCATCGGCATTGAACAATGAACGTCTCGACCGCATTGTGTCGCTGATAGCTGATATCTCACGAACTGATGCATCAAAATTGATTGCAAGTGGGGGAGCCACAGTTGACGGAACACCAGCGCCGTCAGGCAAAGTTCGTTTACATGAAGGACAAGTCGTTGTCGTTGATCTTGACATGGTTCCCGTAACTGAACCTCCAGGCCCGGACGCAAGCATTGTGCTTGACGTTGTCTACGTCGACGACGACATCATCGTGGTGAATAAGGCTGCTGGTCTTGTCGTGCATCCAGCATCGGGTCACGGCCTCGGAACGTTAGTGAATGGCATCTTGGCGCTGTATCCAGAAGTGGCTGACGTGGGGCAACCCGCTCGCCCCGGAATTGTTCATCGACTTGATGCAGGCACTACTGGAATGATGGTGGTTGCACGCTCGCAACGTGCATATGATTCGCTGGTTTCGGCATTGACTGAACATGAGGTAGGTCGTGAATACATTGCGCTTGCTTGGGGTCACTTCGATTCACCAACAGCTGTGGTTGATGCGGCGATGGGGCGCGACCCGCGCGACCCGATGCGGATGGCAGTTGTGCACAATGGCAAGTGGGCGCGTACACATCTTGAGGTTGAGACCGAATTCAATCATCCTGCCTTGTTAACACTGGTGCGATGCTCGCTTGAAACTGGTCGAACACATCAAATTCGAGTGCATCTCGCCGCTGTTGGCCACCCTGTTGTTGGCGATGCTATGTATGGTGGTGCAAAGTCTGCATTGGTTGCACCACGACCTATGTTGCATGCTCGACGATTGACTCTTATCCATCCCGGTTCGGGAGATGAAATGTCATTCGAAGCCAGGCTGCCAGCCGACATGGCCGCAATAATTGAAAAGTGCTCGTTCGAAATTCCTGAAAAGTAACTTTTGCTACTTAATGAGAGTGCGGAGTGTTCTTCGGCCAGGGCCCAGTGCCGGTTGCAGCCGAAGCAATAGTTGCGAGTGTGTAATCATTCAGATGGTCGCGCATGTGGTGCGCCGCAACATCCCAGATAGCGAGTAAGACACATTGTCCTTCGTGATCACACGAGCCGTCTTGATGGGGCTGTCCAAAGTCACCAAGGGTGATGGGGCCGTCGACTGCAGAAATAATATCGGACAGGCGAATGTCGCTCGGAGCTTTGGCTAAGACATATCCCCCGCCAACTCCGCGCTTTGAACGTACAAGTCCTGCACCTTTCAGAGCCAGGAGAATTTGTTCGAGATAGGGCTGCGGAAGCGCAGTGCGCTCGGCAATGTCTCTGACAGAGGTCGGTAGTGCGGTCTCGGAATGGAGCGCTAACGACAATAGGGCTCGACAGGCATAATCACCTCGCGTAGAAACTCGCACATGACCATCGTAGGTGGTTGGATAGTGGGGTGAGTGCTCCGTTACCAGTTCTACCCAATTACGCCAATGGGTGCCTATCAGGCATCATTCCCGCGTTGTGTGCGCCAGGCGGTCCTATCACTGTGCCTGCGTGGATGCCAGCCACGGTGAAGGGGGCGCAACGTGTTGTTGTACTCCTGATTGATGGCCTTGGCTGGAATCAGTTACAGACTCACCAACACTGCATGCCGACGTTGTCTGGTTTCGACGGGTCATTCATCACGACCGTTGCTCCGTCAACCACAGCGACAGCCCTGACCTCACTCACGACTGGATTATCGCCGGGCGAACACGGCCTGCTCGGGTATCGCATCGACATGGGTGACACGGTGATGAATGTGTTGCGGTGGGGAGACGAGAGCGGTGATTTGCGCCGTCGGTACCCGCCTAATTTGGTCCAACCATGCCCGCCATTTCTCGGATCTCGAGTTCCGGTTCTCAGTAAAGGCGAATTAGAGGGAAGTGGATTCACTCTGGCCCATCTCGCCGATGTGAAGCACATGGGGTGGCGCGCAGCAAGCAGTATTCCGGTGTTGGTTCGTCAGGCTCTCGATACTGGCGAGGATTTTGTGTACGCCTATTACGACGGAGTGGACAAGATCGCACACGAACGAGGTTTCGGTGATTTTTATGATTCTGAGTTGCGAGCTGCTGATGGGATTGTTGCAGATATTTTGTCGGTCTTGCCATCAGACGCTGTGTTGATTGTGACTGCCGATCATGGTCAAGTTCATGTCGGGGATAACACTATTATTCCACCGCGCGAAATTGTGGATCTCGTTGACCACCAATCAGGTGAAGGCCGATTCAGATGGTTGCACGCAAAACGTGGGCGCGCTGCGTCATTGCTTGAGGCATGTTCTGTTTATGCCGATGTTGCGTGGGTTGTATCGGCAGATCAAGTGATGGATGAAAAATGGTTTGGTCCCCGTATGAGTGACGAAGTGAAACGCCGGCTGGGTGACGTGGCATTAGTGGCGCATCAGCCTGTGAGTTTTGAAGAACCTCTCGATGGCGGGGCATTTCCGTTGGTGTGTCGTCACGGGTCGTTAACCGAGGACGAAATGTTGGTCCCTTTGCTTGCGAAGCGGGCATAAACGGCATTCCCCGTTGTCTCTGATGCCGACGGCACACCCAACTGCTAATTTAAGACCTCGCAGTGCAATTCACTTGCTCGCCAGCCTTGGGCTGTCAGTAAGAACAAAAGGAGTGGGGAAAGTTCGTGGGTTCGTCTTTTACACACCTCCACGTTCATACTGAGTACTCCATGCTCGACGGGGCAGCTCGTCTTGATGAATTGGTGTCAAAGGCAGTTTCCGATGGTCAGAAAGCTCTTGGCATTACTGATCACGGCAATATGTATGGCGTCATCGAGTTCTATAAAGAGTGCGTGAAGCAGGGCGTCAAGCCAATTCTTGGCACTGAGGCCTACATGGCTCATGATCATCGTTCAGAGCGCATTCCTCGCCGTGGTCGCCTCGATGACAACGGTGGCTCAGACGAGGGCGGTCGCAAGCAGTATTACCACCTCACATTGTTGGCTGAAAACAATGAGGGGTATCGCAACCTCATTCAGTTATCTAGCCTCGCTTTTCTTGAGGGGTACCACTACAAACCCCGCGTCGACTGGGAACTTTTGGAAAAGTATTCGTCTGGCCTGATAGCAACCACGGGTTGCCTTGGTGGACATGTGTTGCAGTCGCTTCTAAATGGCGATGAGAAGGGAGCAATCGCTAAGGCGTCTCGACTGCAAGATATTTTTGGCAAAGAAAATTTGTTTGTCGAACTGCAAGATCACGGCATCGCGAACCAACGGACAACCAATCCAAAATTAGTAGAGATCGCACGTGCAATTGGTGCGCCAATAATTGCTACAAATGATTCGCATTACGTCAACCAAAGCGACCACATGGCACACGATGCATTGTTGTGTGTACAGACCGGCGCATTGATGCGTGATCAAGACCGTTTTCGATTTGAAGGAAACGAGCACTACTTAAAAACGGCTGCCGAAATGCGATCAGTATGGAAAGACTTGCCTGAGGCATGTGATAACACGTTGCTTATTGCTGAACGTGCCCAAGTTGACATCACTTTTGACGAATATCAAATTCCAGACTTCCCGATTCCTGCGGACTACAAGACTCCGGCCGATTATCTGTCGTTCCTTACCTGGAAAGGTGCCCAACAGCGTTGGGGAGACAACTTGCCGTCAGTCGTTGTTGAACGACTCGCTTTCGAATTGAAAACAATCAGCGACATGGGCTTTGATGCGTATTTCCTCATTGTGTGGGATCTCATCCGCCATGCTCGTGAGTCAAATATTCGAGTCGGTCCTGGTCGTGGTTCGGCTGCTGGTTGTGCTGTTGCATACTGCTTGCGCATCACCGATCTTGATCCACTGAAGTACGACCTTCTGTTTGAACGATTCTTAAATCCGGATCGTGTCAGCATGCCCGATATCGATATGGACTTCGACTCGCGCTATCGCGATCACATGATTCAATACGCCGCTGAAAAATATGGCCGTGACCATGTTGCTCAGATCATTACGTTTGCCACGATTAAGGCTCGTAACGCGGTTCGAGATGCTGCCCGAGTATTGGGGCATGAATACGGAGTCGGTGACCGCATTGCCAAGTTGATGCCAGCACTGCAGCAGGGGCGTGACACTCCGCTAGCAGCCTGCTTTGAATACAGCGATGAACACGCTGCCGGGTATCGCGAAGCACAGGGTCTTCGCGACTTAGTTCTCGCAGACGACATCGCTGCAAAAGTCGTTGAAGTTGCCAGAGGTTTAGAAGGACTCAAGCGATCAGACGGCATTCATGCTGCGGCTGTAGTAATCACCGGTAAGCCACTGATGGACTACCTGCCGATTCAACGCAAAGGAGACGATGCTCCGATAGTCACCCAATATGAAATGCATGCCGTTGAATCATTAGGTCTTCTGAAAATGGACTTCCTTGGTCTGCGAAACCTTGACGTCATCGCAGATGCAGTGGAAATGATCAGAGAACAAACAAATCCTGACTTTGACATTGACATCATTTCTCTTGAAGACACTGAGACTTTTGAGTTGCTCGGAAGGGGAGACACCATTGGTGTATTCCAGCTTGAGTCTTTGCCAATGCAGAGTTTGTTACGGCTAATGCGTCCTACGGCGTTTGAAGATGTCTGCGCCGTGATTGCCCTGTATCGCCCAGGTCCAATGAGTACCGATATGCACATCAAGTACGCGAAGATTAAGAACAATATCGAAGAGCTTAAGTACATTCATGAAGATGCGCGAGAAGTTCTTCACGACACCTATGGCCTCATGGTGTATCAAGAGAGCATGATGCGTGTTGCACAGAAGTTTGCTGGTTATTCGCTTGCCCAAGCAGACAACTTACGCAAGGCCTGCGGTAAGAAAGATCCGAGAGCCATGGCGGCTGAAGAAGGATCCTTTATCGATGGTTGTGAAAAGACCGGATACGGCCGTCCGCTTGGCCAGGAATTGTTTGACACTATTCGAGGCTTTGCTGATTACGCATTCAACAAGAGTCATGCGTATGGCTATGGGTTAATTGCATATCAGACTGCTTATCTCAAAGCTCATTTCCCGGTTGAGTACTCTGCGTGTCTGTTGACTTCTGTAAAAGGTAACTATGAAAAAGCAGCAGTGCATCTTGCCGATGCTCGTTCTATTGGCATAACGGTGTCGAACCCCGACATCAACGAAGGCCGTTCAGACTTTGCTGCCATAACCGCTGACGGCCAGAAGCGAATTGTGTTTGCATTGTCGGGAGTCCGAAACGTTGGAGAAGGAATTGTCCTTCAAATTTTGGAAGAACGAGATCGCAATGGCCCATACGAATCGTTCCACGATTTTGCGCGACGTGCGCCCGAACAGGCTCTCAATAAGCGTGCTGTTGAATCGTTGATTAAGGCCGGGGCGTTTGATTCATTCGGGCATCCTCGTCGCGGTCTTCTCATGGTCTTTGAATCAATTATTGATTCTGCTGTTGTGGCTCGACGTGAGGAAGAAAAAGGAGTCATGTCGCTCTTTGGAGAAATGGAAGATGCATCAACAACAGGGTGGAGCTCAGAAGTAACCATTCCTGACATGCAGTTCACTAAGCCAGATCAACTGCGTCATGAAAAGGAGATGTTGGGTCTGTACATTTCCGATCACCCATTACGCGGGGTCGAATATGCACTACGCCGACTAGTTACCAGTTCAATTCAAGAACTTGAAGAACGCGAGTCCGGAATGGCAACGATTGGCGGAGTGTTATCTAGTTTGAATCGCCGCTTTACGAAGAAGGGTGACCAAATGGCGACGTTTCTGTTGGAAGACATGGACGCTGCCATTGAAGTGACAGTATTTGCAAAGGTGTTGAGCGAATATGGGCACATGTTGTCAGATGACCTAGTGGTTACGGTTACGGGTCGCCTGAATAAACGTGATGGTGCGCCATCTAGTTTTTCTGCGCAAAGAATTTCGGTCCCTGAAAATTTGGGTGACAAAATTCCAGAAGTTGAACTGTCGCTGCCAGCCGGATTCACAACAGAAAAACTCGAACGACTCAAAGCAATCATCGCCGAATTTCCCGGAACCTCACCATGCAAGGTGAAGTTGCCTGGTGGCAAAGTATTCGATCTTGGGTCGTCGGGACTTGTTGATTTTGAGAAGGCTCTGGGGCCATTGCGCGTTACCTTTGGCTTGAATGCGGTAAAAATCGTCTAAATGACCTGTGATTTCAGGATTTGGCTTCTGGCAGTGGCAGAATAGAAGGGTTGTTGTCGGCACTTGTGCCGCCCGAGTGTCAGAGGGAGTCACCCAGTCAATGTCGTTGGAAGTTGCCACACAAGACTGCAGCGCACTCACTGAGGCCCAGTTTGAGGAGTTCCTCACCATCGAGGGTTCTTTCACTGCCGAGCAGTTTGCGAAGGCTGGAACAGATTGGGTGTTGTGCACCCTTGCCCGTATTGACGGCAAATTGCACGGTGTCACTTTTTTAACTCTTGAACGTATCGGCGGAACACCATGTGTCTTGCTCGGACTCATGACCATCAAGCGAACTGCAAAGCGTGATTCAATTCTTAAAGGTTTAATGACAGAGGCCTACCATCGTGCACTGATGGCATTTCCTGATGAGGATGTCGTGGTGGGTAGCCGCTTCGCAACAGCCGACGGCATGGAAGCAATGAAAGCTGTCACAGAGATGATTCCCACATTCGGGCATCGCGCCGTTGGTGAAGAACGCGCATGGGGTCGTCGCCTTGCTCGTCGTTTTGGTGTTGATTCCACGTATGACGAAAAAACTTTCATCGTTGCATCTGGTGGACAAAGCGGTTTCCTCGATCACGAATCGTTGAAGCCAGAAAAGATCTCACCAGAAATCACCTCTTTGTTTGAAGGCGTTGATCCTAAAAAGGGTGGCGTGTTGATTGTTCATGGTTGGACCATGGCTGAAAGCCTTGTCAAGCTCGGCGCTCGCGTCTAAGTCAGTGAACTTCGCCGACATCGTCCGATCACGTCGGATGTCGAGATCATTCTCCGATCAAGCAGTCGATACTGCAATAGTCACATCGTGTATTGATCTTGCAAGCCGTGCACCAAGTGCAGGGAAATCGCAGGGCTGGCATGTTCTGTTATTAGAGAACGAATCAACACAGCGGTATTGGGATGTTACGCTTCCTGTCGAACGTCGTGAGGGTTTCGCATTCCCGTTGCTTTTGCAAGCGCCCGTCATCGCGATCAGCATGTGTGACCCAACTGCATACCTAGAGCGCTATTCAGAACCAGACAAAAAGGCAACCGGCCTTGGTGAGGGGCTTGATCAATGGCCTGCGCCGTATTGGACCATCGATGCATCCTTTGCAACTATGACGTTTCTTCTTGCACTAGAAGATGTGAAATTGGGTGCCTTGTTTTTTGCCCACTCGAATGAAGCAGGGCTTCGACAAGAGTTCAACATTCCTGACCACATTGAAATATTGGGCACCATTGCCATTGGTTATGAAATTGAAGGCCAGAAACGACAGGGCCGCAGTGCTCAGCGAATTCGTCGTTCAGCAGAATCGATTATTCACCAGAAAAACTGGTAGCAATTCGGTCGCGCAATTCCTGTTCGGTACGGGCCGGCAGTAAACACTCATGATTGCGACACACGTAGGCCGAGCCGGTCTCGCGGCCAGCCCATAATGGTGAGTCAATCGGCTCGCCCCACACCGTGACTGCATTCGGAAGCCACTGTGATCGGACTGTTGCGAGTAGCGCTGGGTTTTCACCTGGAATCACGATCTCTACAGCACCTTCTTGCGCAAAGAGGGACGCAGAGATGGCATTGCAAAACCCTGTCGCAGCAGATGGGGCGACTCGGGCTAGTAGAGCCAGTATCTGGTGTGCATGCATTTCCAGTTTGGCATCCCCGGTGATAGCCGCAAGTCGAAGAAATGCATACGCCGCTACTGAATTAGCTGATGGTGTCGCGTTGTCCATCAGGTCTTTCTGGCGAACAATTAATTGTTCAGATGAAGATGCGACGGTAAACAACCCGCCGTGTTCTGGATCCCAGTATTCATCGATCAATTGATGTGCGGTCTCCGTTGCAATCTGCAGCCACGTATGATCAGCTGTTAGTTCGTACATGCGCGTCATTGCATCAATAACATGTGCCAAGTCGTGGGCCAGTGCACTGTGTTGAGAGTGGGGCTGTGCCTCTTCTTGCCAGCTTCGTGACCACACGCCGTCGGCACTTCGCAATTCAGATACAAGAAACAGGGCGCTCTTCTCGGCAAAAGGAATTAGGTCGAGTCGATTGAATGCTGAAATAGATTCACATAATGACGAAAGCATCATTGCATTCCATTCAGTCAAGACTTTGTTGTCAAGACCGGGGCGTGGGCGTGTTGCACGATGATGAAAGAGGCGATGACGAGCGGACTCAATCTCTAGTGGTCGTTGCAACGAGCCGCGTTGAGGAATGCGATGCGGGATTGATCGGCCTTCAAAATTGCCGCCGTCTGTGATGTTCCACCACTCGAGAGCTGCCGCAGAATCTTTGCCAAGGACAGAGGCGAGTTCGTGCAGAGTCCAGGTATAAAAAGCGCCCTCTTCAGAATGTCCGTGTTCGTCAAGAGAGTCAGCATCTTCAGCACTGTAGAAACCGCCATCTGGGTGGCGCATTTCATTGATGACATACGACATGACTTCTTCTGCAGTTTGGCGATGTCGGTCATGATGCCCGATGAGCCATGCATGCGTATAAGCACGCAGAAGGAGAGCCTGGTCGTACAACATCTTTTCAAAATGGGGTACTAACCACTTCTCGTCCACGCTGTATCGCGAGAAGCCTCCACCAATGTGGTCGTACATTCCGCCAGCTGCCATCGCATCAAGAGAAGTATTAACCATCTCAAGAAGTTGGTCGTCATGTGACCGCTGGTATGCACGCATGGCCAAATCAAGCGCAAACGTTGAAGGAAATTTTGGTGCCGAGCCAAAGCCACCCCAGCGGGAGTCAAAACTCTGAGCCATTGCCTGAAGTGCTGTATTGGCCAGTTCGTGTGCATCGAACGCATCAACAGGGGCAATGTGGGCGGTTCTACTGACAGCCTCAACAAGTGCATCAACATTTTGTTGTAAGTCCTCGCGTTTGTTACGCCATGCATCATCAACTGCATGCATCAACTTCACAAATGACTCTCGTGGGTAATACGTACCGCCATAGAAAGGTTCACCGGTTGGCGTACAGAACACGGTCATGGGCCAGCCGCCTCGACCTGTCATTGCTTGCACTGCATCCATGTAAATGGCATCAATATCGGGGCGCTCTTCTCGGTCGACCTTGATGTTGACAAACAGTTGATTCATTACTGCTGCAGTTGTGTCGTCTTCGAAGCTTTCATGAGCCATCACGTGACACCAGTGACATGCAGAGTAACCAACCGATAGCAGAATTGGTTTGCCGGTGCGAGCTGCTTCGGCAAATGCTTCTTCGCCCCATTGAAACCAGTCCACTGGGTTATCTCGGTGTTGTCGCAGGTATGGCGACGACGCCTCGGACAGTTTGTTTGTCACGCGCCCATGGCGTGAAAGCCACCATCAACGTGGATGACCTCGCCAGTTGTTGCAGGAAACCAGTCAGACATAAGAGCAAGCACGGTTTTTGCAACGGGAATGGGGTCTGACACATCCCATCCAAGGGGAGCGCGGTCATCCCAAATGTCTTCAAACTTCTTGAACCCGGGAATTGATTTTGCCGCCATTGTCTTGATGGGGCCGGCTGCAACCAAGTTGCAACGAATGCCTCGCGGTCCGAGTTCCTTTGCAAGATAGCGACTTGTTGATTCAAACGCCGACTTAGCAACTCCCATCCAGTTGTATGCAGGCCACGCAACGGTGTTGTCGAAGTCAAGACCGACGATGGACCCACCTGAAGACATCAACGGAAGAAATGCATCCACAAGTGTCTTTAATGAATATGCAGAAATTTGCATAGCAATTGCAACGTCGCTCCATTGAGCAGCCAAGAAGTCGTCTCCAAGACAAACCTCTGGGGCAAAGCCAATTGCGTGAAGCACTCCATCAACGTGACCTAAGGACGCGCGCACTTGTTCACGAACTGATTCGATGTGTTCTGGCACCGTGACATCAAACTCAAAGACATCAACGGGTGAGTCAAGCCTGCGTGCAGACCTCTGTGTCAGCGAGAGTGCGCGGCCGGCACCCGTGAGCACAATTTGAGCGCCTTCACGTTGGGCTAATTGCGCCACACTGAATGCCAAGGAGGCGTCAGTTAAGACACCTGTCACAACGATTTTTTTGCCTTCAAGAAGTCCCATTCATATGACCGTAGTTCGCAAGGGGTCTATGTGTAAGGCTCTACGGAATGCGTATTGGAATATTGGGCGGTACCGGACCCGCCGGAAGTGCCCTTGGGGCTCGCCTTGCTTCGGTTGGTTATGACGTGATTATTGGGTCTCGGTCCAAAGATCGAGCCACAGAAGTGTGCGACGCTCTAAAAGCCAAGTGGCCAAATCTGAATCTCAGCGTAAATGGCGGTGACAATGATGACGCATCCGCATGTAACGTTGTTGTGCTCGCCACTCCTTGGGATTCGGCTGCAACAACCGCTAAAGCTCATATTGATTTGTTGCGTGGCAAAGTAATCATCAGTATGGCTAACGCGCTCGTGCGTGTGGGCCATGAATTCCAACCTCTCTTGCCTCCTCGCGGAAGTGTTGCTGCTCATGTGCAAGCCGCAGTTCCTGAATGTCGGGTCGTGGCAGCGTTTCATCATTTGCCTGCAACGGAACTGGGGCACCTCGGAGACCCAATTGATTCTGACGTTCTGATTTGTTCAGACAGTTCAGAAGCCCGCACAATAGTCATGGATATCACTGCACATATTCCCGGTTGTCGTCCACTCGACGCTGGTGAGTTATCGAACGCAACAGCAATCGAAGCTTTTACAGCTGTTCTGTTGCAATTGAATGTTCGCTACAAGACGCGAGTTGCACCGAAACTCACGGGAATTACGAAAGATCCTCGGGCGAAGGCTCAATAAATATGTCAATGCGTTTGTACGACACTGCGCGGCGTGACATTGTGCCGTTTACTCCAAGTGAGTTGGTGCTGATGTACACATGCGGTATCACTCCGTACGACGCAACACATTTGGGCCACGCCTCAACTTTTCTGTTCTATGATATTTTGCAGCGGCGTTTGATTGATCTTGGACATACAGTTCGATGCGTGCGCAATGTCACTGATGTTGATGATCCGTTGTTTGCGAAAGCCCGGGAACTCGGTGTTCACTATCTGGATCTAGCAGCAGGCGAAGAGGCGCGTTTCAATCGTGACATGGAAGCACTCGAGATGCTTCCCGCGTTCAGCACGCCTCGCGCGTCCTCAGCCATTACCGATATTCGTAAATTCATCGGGCTAGTTCTCGACAGAGGATTTGCCTATGCCGTTGGCGGATCCGTGTACTTTGATGTCTCTAAGGTTCCGACCTTCGGAGAAGTGTCGCATTACAGCCACGAACAGATGCTGGAATTTGCACGTCAACGTGGGGGCAATGTGGATGATCCACAGAAACGGAATCCGCTCGACTTTGTTCTGTGGCATCCATCTGCAGATGATGAACCAGCATGGGATGCAACATGGGGTGCTGGTCGACCCGGGTGGCATATCGAATGTTCGGCACTTGCATTACGCGACCTTGGCACAACGATTGATTTACACGGCGGCGGAAGTGACTTGATATTTCCCCATCATGAATGTGAACGAGCGCAGTCTGAAGCAGCAACAGGCGAGACATTTGTGAAGCATTGGATGCACGTAGCAATGGTGTTCAAAGATGGTGAAAAAATGTCGAAGAGTCTCGGCAACTTGGTGTTTGTCGATCAGTTGCGCACATTGTGGGATCCGCGGTCTATCCGCATCGCCATAATTGAACACCATTACCGCACGGAATGGGAATGGGATGAAACCCTTATGCCTCGTAGTTCTAAACGACTAACACAATGGGTGGCGTCAGTTGGGGGAACTCAATCTGATCTTTTGGATTCAGTGCGGGCTTGTCTAGACAATGATCTTGATACGCCTGGTGCACTTGCTCTGATCGACGCCGCAGCAGTTGAGGGTATTGACGTCAGTACCTCAGCAGCTCTCTTGGGAGTCGAATTACTCACGCCTGTCGGCCCTCGCTAACAATTGCTTTCGCCCGTCGTCGGGCGTCGAAATCATGGGTAATATGTGCAGATAATGGCAACAAATTGGGACTCGTCTTCACCAGTTGGTGATCAGGTGCTGCCTAAATCCAGCCGAGCCCAACCACGGGCACGAGCACTATTGCAGCCACTGAGCACAAAGTTGTGGAAGTTTCGTTTTGAAGGTTTTGAGAACCTTCCGGAATCCGGGCCAGCTATTTTGTGTCCGAACCACATCAGTTTTCTTGATTCAGTTTTCACCATGATTCATGCAGGGCGTCAAATCAGTTTTGTTGGCAAAGCCGAGTACATGGATTCATGGAAGACAAAATATTTGTTTCCTGCTCTCGGCATGATTCCTATCGATCGCTCGGGAGGTTCCAAAAGCGAAGGTGCCCTCTTTGCAGCAGAGGCAGTACTGCGGCGTGGGGAACTTTTTGGCATTTTTCCCGAAGGAACACGCAGTCGAGATGGCATGTTGTACAAAGGACATACAGGTGCAGCGCGTCTAGCTCTGAAAGTGGGTTGCCCAATTCTGCCGGTCGGAATTATTGGTACTCGAGAGATTCAACCACCAGACAAGGTGATGCCGCGTTTCGGGCGTGAATGCACAATCAAAATTGGTGTACCCATTGATCTGTCTCGATATAGCGACCGAGCAGACGACCACATGGTTCTGCGAGAAATCACCGATGAGCTGATGTACGAAATTCAGGCGCTAACAGGCCAGGAATACCGCAATGTGTATGCCACCAAACGCGCAGAGAGCATTCCCACCGAGCAAGCGGTGTTCAATCACGGCTAAATAGACCCGAGCTAGCACTTCGTGCGCCGTAGAATGGTCGTCTCATGTCAGAGATTTCAGTACTTCTTCCCGATGGTTCCTCGCGTGCATTGCCAGTCGGCTCATCGATAGCCGACTTAGCGGCGTCTATTGGTTCTCGGCTTGCTAAGGCTGCTGTGGCAGGCACGGTGAATGGCGCTGAAGTTGACTTGACGGTCCCATTGTCTGACGGAGCCACGGTGTCAATTATCACAGCTGACTCTGATGCCGGTCGTCATGTGCTTCGACACTCCACGGCGCATGTTTTGGCACAAGCAGTACTTCAGTTATTTGACGGAGCACACTTCACAATTGGGCCTGCAATTGAAGACGGCTTTTATTATGACTTTGCATTGCCTGATAACAAAACATTCTCAGATGATGATCTGGCTTCTATCGAAAAGCGCATGCGCGAGATCATGAAGGCAAATCAGCCTTTCACTCGTTCTGAAGTTTCGGTGAAAGAGGCATTGGCTGTATTCGCTACTCAACCATACAAGTGCGAAATCATCGAACGTGTGACGTCAGGGTCTGCTGATGGAAGTGATGTTGGTGAAGTGGGGAGCGCGGACTCAGTCAGTCTGTATCGCAACTCAGAATCTTTTGTTGACCTGTGTCGTGGTCCTCACGTACCTTCAACGTCTCGCCTTGGGCATTTCAGTCTCATGAAAGTTGCCGGTGCGTATTGGCGTGGAAATGAAAAGGGCCCGATGTTGCAGCGCATCTACGGCACCGCTTGGGAATCCGACACGGCACTCAAAGAGCATTTGCACAGACTTGAAGAAGCTACGAAGCGTGATCATCGCCGTCTTGCAAACGAACTAGACCTGTTGTCCTTTCCAACCGAACTCGGTGGTGGTCTTGCTGTCTGGCATCCAAAGGGTGCAATTGTGCGCAAATTGATGGAGGACTACAGCCGTCAACGTCACCAAGACGGCGATTACCAGTTTGTATACACGCCGCATCTTGCGAATGCGAATCTGTTTGCCAAATCCGGACACCTTGATTTCTATGCAGACGGTATGTACCCGCCGATGGAGATGGATAACGGCACGTACTACATGAAGCCCATGAACTGTCCGATGCACTGTCTCATTTTTGACAGTCGTCAACGCAGCTACCGCGAACTTCCATTGCGTTTATTCGAGTTGGGCAATGTGTATCGGTACGAGCGTGCCGGAACTCTTCATGGGCTTCTTCGTATCCGCGGTTTCACTCAGGATGACAGCCATATCTACTGCACAGAAGAACAAATGGCAGATGAGATTTCATCGTTGCTCGACTTCATCATGTCTGTGTTGCGCAGGTTCGGTTTCAATGACTTTGAATTCAATTTGTCCACTCGTGACCCGGAAAAATCAGTCGGTTCTGATGAAATCTGGGGCAAAGCTACAGAGGCTCTGCGTGAAGCACTTGACCGGCACGGTGTTGAATATAAGATCAAGGAAGGCGATGCCGCTTTCTATGGCCCGAAGATTGATATCGATGTTCGTGATGCCATTGGGCGTAAGTGGCAGCTCAGCACAATCCAATGTGACTTCAACTTGCCAGAACGTTTTGAATTGGAATATGTGGGTTCAGACGGTGCGCGTCATCGCCCCATCATGTTGCACCGCGCATTGTTCGGATCAATTGAACGATTCTTTGGTGTATTGATCGAGCACTATGCAGGGGCCTTCCCAAGCTGGCTTTCCCCAGAACAAGTGCGAGTACTTCCTGTGGCACTGGCTCACGACGAGTATGCAACATCAGTAGTCGCACAGTTGAAGAAGGCCGGATTCAGAGTTGATATTGATCACGCAGATGAACAGTTAGGTAAGCGCATTCGAAATGCGAAAACCAGCAAAGTTCCATACGTTCTAGTTGTAGGTGATGACGATGTGGCTCATCAATCAGTGGGTGTTAACCCACGCGGTGGGGAAGTAGAGCGCGACGTTTCGGTTGTTGACTTCATTGCTCGTCTCGCCGTTGAAATTTCAGAAGGTCAATTGGGCGACATTGATGTCTCTTGAGCAACTCTGGAATGGGTGGAGGGCCGATTATGTCGGTGATGCCCATAAGACTTCAAAAGATTCTCGTGAGTCAGTTTTTATCTCAATTCTTAATTCAGGGTTATCCGACGAGGAGACTTTCATTGTTCAACGTTCAAACACGTGCTTCGTTATTCTGAACTCGTACCCGTACGCATCTGGTCATTTGTTGGTGTTGCCGTATCGAGAAGTAGCCAATCTTGAAGATTTGACACCTGAAGAATCAGTTGATTTATGGTCACTTGTTACGGCGGCAACGGTTGCTCTTCGGGAGTCTCATTCTCCCGATGCACTGAACGTTGGCATCAATCTTGGTTCTGCTGCTGGTGGAAGCATTTCGCAGCATTTGCACGTTCATATTGTTCCCCGTTGGAATGGCGATTCAAATTTTATGACATCAGTAGCGTCAACCCGTACGATTCCAGAACCACTCCCTCTCACCGCATCGAAAATTCGAAATGCATGGCCGAAAGCAACACAATGACAGACGAACTACGCGACCAACTACCTGATGATCTGAATGCTGTCGATCATGTGGGTTCTTATGATTTTCCAGACAACAGTCGGCGCCGTATTCCCGGTGTGATGTACGCAGTCTTGGCTGTCATGTGCGTTGTTGGGTGGTCTATTGCCGATAGCAACGACTCAGCAATCATCAACAAGGGCTTGTTGTTCGCAGCAGTTCTTTTGGCAGTGATGTCTATCGTCACCATTTCGAGTGGCTGGCGAATGACAATGAATGAATCAGAGGCGCTCGTAGTCGCTACGCGCACTGCAGGATTTGCAGTTGGACATGCTTCGGCACAACAGGTATGGCGCGGAATTCGCAGTAAGCCAACGTGGAGAATTTTTTGTTACAGCACGGAAGAACCGCCTCTGCAGCAAGCCTTAGTTCTTATTGACGCTGTCGATGGTCATGTCGTTGAATGTTTGGTCGAAGAGAACCCTGAGGCGGAGATGCCATCCGCGGATACTCAATAGCGATAGCGTCACTCTATGTTTGACGGGCGTTTTCGCGCACCAATTGAGAAGGCTGTGCGCCCGGTTGGTCAATTACTGAGAAAGACGGGCATGTCGCCTGACCACCTCACCATTCTCGGAATTGCTTTTGCTGTTATTGCTTCATTCGCTATCGGAACAGGCGCTCTTCGTGGCGGGCTAGTTCTCGTTATCTTGGCTGCAGTGCCAGACATGCTGGATGGCGCATTGGCGAAAGCATCAGGCACCTCAAGTCAACGGGGAGCTTTTTTTGATTCAGTCGTTGACAGAGTTACGGACTCGGTTCTCTTTGGTGGCGTTGCGTGGTATTTCGCATCAGAAAAAGACCCTCATCTTTCACTGCTACCGATGGCGATCATGGGCGTGTCATCGCTCATCTCATACGAACGCGCTAAGGCCGAGTCATTGGGGTTGTACGCCAAGGGTGGATTAATGGAACGCGCAGAACGCATTGTTGTGCTCTGTCTGGGCTTGTTGTTTGATTCCTTGCTCGTGCCCATTATGTGGGTCATGTTGGTTCTCACTGTGATTACTGCCATCCAGCGGTTCGTTCAGGTGTGGCGTCAAGCCGAAGTATCACCGACGACACAAAAGAAACGCGATGTTCGACAGGGGCGGCGCATGACGCGACACAGTGCTCGCACGTCACGCCGTCAATTATCTGTTGAATCGCGCCAACGTCGACGCACCCGCAATGGCTAGTCCATTCGAAGAACTCGTCGACGCATTTACAGTCGGCGGCTATCGGCTTGGTTCTGTCATTGCACGGTTGACTCCAGCCCCAATATCGCAAGGTGCTGTTTCGCTCCTAGCTCCTGGTGCTGCATTGTCATTGCGCAAACGTCGTTTCATGATCGAGCGACATTTACAACGAGTTGACCCGTCACTCACCGGCTTTGCGTTACGCAGAGCGTCACAGCAGGCATTTGATAGCTATATGCGGTACTACACCGAGAGTTTTCGCTTGCCAACATTGTCCGCAAAGCATGTGTTGAGATCATTATCTAATGATGGTTTTCATTACATCGAATCTGCATTAGAGCTAGGAAAAGGCGCGATCGTTGCTCTTCCTCATCTTGGTGGATGGGAATGGGCGGGACGATGGATGGCTGAAATGGGACATCGAATGACTGTCATCGTGGAACCGCTTGAACCTCCCGAACTATTTGACTGGTTCACTAAATTGCGCAGTGACCTTGGTATGAATGTGGTTCCGCTTGGTCCTCGTGCCGCGCCTGAAGTTTTGGCTGCACTGCGTCGCAACGAAGTGGTGTGCTTATTGTCTGATCGTGACATTCAGGGCAATGGTGTCGAAGTGGAATTTTTCGGAGAGCGCACCACGTTGCCAGCAGGTCCTGCAATGTTAGGCATTCGTTCCGGTGCAGCCGTTTTACCCGGAGCTGTGTACTTCACATCGGCAGTTGATGGTCATCACTGTGTTATTCGGCCACCGTTGATTTTTGAAAAGGTTGGTGGTCTACGCGAGCAGGTAGCGACGGGAACTCAAACTCTTGCTATTGAACTTGAAGGTCTGATTCGACGAGCACCCGAACAGTGGCACTTGTTTCAACCGAATTGGCCAAGTGATCCCGGGTACGCAGAGATGCGCGCGCGGTCTATCGCTGAATGAACCGAGCTACCGCATCAAGCGCATGAGGAGCGACGGAATACCAAATCCATGTTCCGTCGCGTCGAGATTCCACAAGTCCGGCTTCACGCAACACTTTTAGATGGTGGCTAATTGTGGGTTGGCTTCGGTCAAGTGGTTCAGTCAGGTCGCATGAGCAGATTCCGTCGGGGCCTGCTTGGCGAACCAAATCAAAAAGGCGTAGGCGAGTGGGGTCAGATAGGGCCGCAAACATGGGGGCAAGGGATGCAGCGGCCACGTCGGCAAGTGGTCCTTTGCCCAGCTGGATCTGTTTGGCATTCGTCATACAGAAAGGATACATCGATAGTCATCAATGTGCTGTATATTGACAAGTATCAAAGTATCAACAAGGTATTTGATGAGAGGAAAAAATGTCACGAGTACAACTTGCGCTGAATGTGGGCAATCTCAATGATGCAATCGTGTTTTACACCAAAATGTTTGGTGTTGGCCCCGCGAAAGTTCGCGAAGGGTACGCCAATTTTGCGATTGCTGAACCACCGCTCAAACTTGTTCTCATCGAAGGGCACGGAGAAGCCGGAACCCTGAACCATGTTGGCGTTGAGGTGGAAGACACTGACCAAGTTGCCGCAAAGATTGAATCTGCCACAGCTATGGGAATGCCAATCGAGATTCAAGAAAGCGAAACGTGCTGTTTCGCGGTTCAAGACAAAGTGTGGATCAAAGGTGGTGAGTTGCCGTGGGAGTGGTACACAGTGCTCGCTGACGCCCCTGCGGACTCTTCGTTGAAGGTGATGCCCATCATGCTCGGGGTTCCATCTGAAGGCAGCTGCTGCGGCCCAGAGGGTTGCTGATGTCACGTCGGGCACTGTCTGAATTTCTGGGTACTGCATTACTAGTGATGGCGGTTGTTGGTTCGGGCATCATGGCTCAAAATATGACGTCAGATGTTGCATTGCAATTACTCGCCAATGCAATCGCCACTGGCGGAGCGTTGCTCGGTCTCATCACAATCTTTGGTCCAATTTCCGGCGCATCTTTCAACCCGGTGGTGTCCTTAGTTGGTTACTTCGTTGACAAAAATTCATCAATTGCTGTTCTTGTCACTGACGTTGTCGCTCAAATTGCTGGCGCAATTACGGGTTGCGTTATTGCAAACATCATGTTTGCGCATCCATTCATTGAAATTTCAAACAAAGTGCGAACCGGTGGGCCCACATGGTTTTCAGAAGTTGTAGCAACAGTGGGTTTGTTGTTGGTCATCTGGGGTGGAAAAAGAGCTGGCGCCAACGTTGCAGTGCTTGTTGCAGCATGGATCACTGGGGCGTATTGGTTTACCTCATCCACCAGTGTTGCTAATCCAGCAGTCGGGATTGGTCGAATGTTCTC
>CAMDVC010000004.1 GCA_945878785.1 Bifidobacterium breve
CCGGTTCCGGTGACGAGGTTGAAAACGCCCGCAGGAAGCTTTGCTTCGTGGATGATTTCAGCAAGCATAAAGGCGTCAATTGGTGCAATTTCACTTGGCTTTAAAACAACGGTGCAACCTGATGCCATTGCGAAAGCAACTTTGGCTGCGATCTGGTGCAATGGGTAGTTCCACGGGGTGATGCATCCGACAACGCCGATTGGCTCGCGAACGATCAATGAGCTTCCGACTTCTTTTTCGAATTCAAATGACTCTGCAAGAGCTGCTGCCTGCTTGAACGAGTTGATGGGGAGTCCCACTTGAATCATGTTCGACAACATTTTTGCCATTCCGGTCTCGCGTGAAATTGCAGAAGAAATTTCGTCCATGCGAGCCACCAGTGCATCACCAATTGCGTTCAGGTACTTTGCGCGGTCTGCCTTAGGCAATGAGCTCCACGAGATGAAAGCGGCCTTTGCAGCAGCTGCAGCTTTCGTAACGTCTGATGCGGTTCCTTCTGGAATTGTCGCCATGACTTCTTCGTTGGTTGAGTCAAAGACTGAAATAGTCTTTGAACCTTCGGAAGCGACCCATTGGCCATTGATATAGATCTTGTCGTAGTTTTTCATGGTGCATACCCCTTGTTGACGCCACACGATGTGGCTCGATGTAGACGCTAGACGCATAAGGGGCAAAAATTGAAGTCGTCATCGAGACCGGGATTAGAGCGCCCGAATTCATAAAAATCACGGTCTCCTGGTACGGCAGGCCAATATTTAAATGGAATGTGCACGCAGGTCACCGTGTCATACTCATTAGGTGAAATCTCATCCTTGGAACGGGTCATTCTCTTGGGAACGGCACTTGGCGCAGAGCGGGGCAGTGTCGCAGGCTCAAATCGATCAATTCGATGAGTTGGGTTTCTTTGTCCTGAACGATATTTATTCTTCTGAAGAACTAGCCGAATTGACACGCATTACTGATGAAGCAGAAGATGAAGCAATTGCCGAACTAAAGATGCAAGCAGATGAACGTTTTCTTATTTCAGAAAATGGCGCAATAACTTTTGCTGCCCAGATTGTGCGACGAAAGCCAGAGATTCGTCCATTCGTGCGGAATGCAAAAATTCTTGGCATCTGTGCTGACCTGATTGGTCCGAATGTGCGGATGTACCACGACCAAGCTGTGTACAAAATGACAGAGAAGCCGCGTCGGTTTCCATGGCATCAAGACAACGGCTATTTATTTGTAGAGCCACAGCACTACCTGACGTGTTGGATTGCTCTCACAGACGCAACGATTGAGAATGGTTGCCCACAAGTCGTTACAGGGCTTCACAAAGAAGGAACCCTTGCGCACTATTACGTCGACACGCTTGGCTATGAATGCTTTGAGGAACCGCCCTCGGTACCGGTCATTGCTGAAGTGAAAGCAGGGGGAGCAGTATTCTTTTCTTCCTTGACTCCTCATCTCACGGGTCCGAACTTCAGTGACAGCACCCGCAAGGCATACATCGTGCAGTATGCATCGTCGGATGCACGAGTGTTAGTAGGTAACGCCGATGCTGGCGCTGCTACGGGTTCTCATGCCATTAGCGATGAGCCACGTGGAATTGCTGTGCTGGAAAATGGTGTGCCGGTCGCTTAGACCAGAACGAAACCTTCGTAGCCGTTAGCAGCAACTTCAGTGCACTTATCTGCATAGGTGGGAAAACCGAGTAACGGCATAAAGACGCGGGGCTTACCCGGAACATTTGCGCCTAGGTACCAACTGTTGCACGACGGATATAGCGTCATGTCGGCAACAGCATTGACGAATGCCACCCATTCGGTTTGTTCCTTATCGGTGGTCTCAATTGTGGTCTTGCCCGAAGAGACAATGTGTGAGATGCAGTCAGAGATCCACTCAACATGCTGCTCAATAGACATCATCATGTTGGTCAACACTGATGGGCTTCCAGGGCCAGACACCATGAACATGTTTGGAAAGCCAGCGGTACTGAGACCGAGGTACGTAACAGGGCCTGCTTCCCATGCTTCAGCAAGTGGTTGGTTGTTGCGTCCTCGAATATCAATCTTCAGAAGCGAACCGGTCATTGCGTCAAAGCCGGTTGCGTATACCAGCACATCAAATGTGTGTTGATCTCCACCGGCGACAAGCCCGTGTTCTGTGATGCGTTCTATTGGGTCAGAACCAACATCAACGAGTGACACGTTGGAGCGATTGAACGTTTCGTAATATCCAGAATCAAGACACAGGCGCTTGCACCCGATGACTTGGGTTGGGAGAAGTTTCTGTGCTGTTACTGGGTCTTTCACGACGGAATAAATCTTTTCACGAACAAATTCTGCGACTGTTTCGTTTGCATCATGATTCAATAGGAAGTCGTTATACGAAGAAAGAAACGCAAAGCCCCCTTCTTCCCAACGTCGTTCAAATTCTTGTCGGCGTTCAGCGTCAGTAACTTCCAATGCAGATTGTTCGTTGCGTCGGATCCTTGACCCGAATGCACCCATTTGTTGTCTGTTCTGATCACGGAATTCGTTGTAGTTACCTTTTACATCTTTGACATATTCCTTGTCGATAGTGTCATTGCGAGCAGGAATGGAATATGTGGCAGTGCGTTGAAACACGGTGAGGTGCTTTGATTGTTCAGCAATAATAGGGATGCTCTGGATGGCAGAAGATCCGGTGCCTATGAGTCCGACTGTTTTGTCGGTGAAGTCAACACCATCGTGTGGCCATTCGCCCGTGTGATACGTAGGGCCAGTAAATGAATCCGCGCCAATAAAATGAGGGACGTTCGTTGAAGACAAACAGCCAGTAGCGAACACAACGAATCGTGCAGTGACAACGTCACCTTTGTCTGTTGTGACTGTCCAATTGTTTGACTTCTCATTAAAGATCGCAGACGTCACACGCGTAGAGAACTGAATATCGCGACGAAGATCGAAACGGTCAGCAACATGTTGTGCGTAGGTAAGAATCTCAGGCTGACCTGCGTATCGTTGATTCCACTCCCACTCTTGTTGGAGGTCGTTGTCAAAGCTGTACGAGTATTCGACACTTTCAATGTCACAACGAGCGCCTGGGTATCTGTTCCAGTACCACGTGCCGCCAACATCAGTGCCAGCTTCAAAGACTTGAACAGAAAGATTGGCAGCGCGAGCGCGATGCACCATATACATGCCAGCAAAACCTGCGCCGACTACGGCGATATCAACTGAACGTTCCATAGGCCCCCCTTGGTGTCCGATAACCGAAACCTTAGTGGGAGCAGAAGGTGAGTGGTCTAGTGGATGAGACCAGACCACTCAGATCTGATTTAGTAGCTGCGCGCTGGGCGTGAGCTGCTTGAGCGCTCACCACGAGGTCCGCCTGGGCGTCCTCCGCGTGAGTCTGGACGAGGTCCGCGAGGCGAATCGCCGCGAGGGCCACGGTCACGGAAATCACGGTCGCCACGAGGTGCATCACTGCGTGGGCCCCGGTCACGGAAATCACGGTCACCGCGAGGTGCGTCGCTACGAGGAGCGCGGTCTTCACGGGGACGGTCGTCGCGTGGACGATCATCACGAGGGCCACGATCTTCACGAGGACGGTCGTCGCGTGGACGATCATCACGAGGGCCACGGTCATCACGACGATCGCGTCCGCCGCCGTAGCCGCCTCCGCCACCGTATGACTTGCCGCCGCCTGAACGACCACGGTCTCCGCCGCCGCCGTATGAACGGCCGCCGCCACCTGAGCGTGAGCGATCGCGATCACGACCGCCTCCGCCATTGCGACCTCCGCCGCCACCGCGACGCTCTTCGATTGATGGCATCTCTTTGAACTCGCGCTCGCCAGGAGCAACTTCTTCAAGGATTGCGTCGCCCTTGGCAACGTTTACTGAGATTGGATCAATGCCCGCATCTTTTGCAAGACGCTTGACGTGACGACGCATGTTCTCAGTCACCATGGTGATAACAGTGCCTTCTGCACCGGCGCGAGCGGTACGGCCCGAACGGTGAAGGAAAGCTTTGTGCTCTTCTGGTGGATCAGCGTGGATAACAAGTGCAATGTCATCAACGTGAATACCGCGTGCTGCGATATCTGTTGCGACAAGTGTGTCTGCTTTTCCGCCTGAGAAGGCTGCCAAGTTACGTGCGCGAACATTTTGCGACAAGTCACCGTGCAATTCAACGCTAGGAACTCCAGCTTTGATAAGTGCTTCGGTGAGCTTGCGTGCGCCATGCTTGGTGCGTGTGAATACAAGTGAACGACCAGGCGCTGCACACAAATCTTGCAACACATCAAAGCGATTCGCTTGTGACACGTTGAAGAAATAGTGAGTCATTGTCGCTTCATCTTCAAGATTTGATTCAACTTCATGAGTAACTGGGTTGTTCAAAAACTTGCGAACGAGCTTGTCGATTCCGCGGTCAAGAGTCGCAGAGAACAACATGCGCTGTCCGTCACGAGGAGTCTTTGACAAAATCTGTGTGACATGTTCGAGGAACCCGAGTTCTGCCATGTGGTCTGCTTCGTCGAGAACAGTGATCTCAATTGCGTCGAGGTCTACGTGACCTGATTCCATGAGGTCAATGAATCGACCTGGGCAAGCAACAACGATGTCAACACCATTGCGCAATGCTTCAATCTGCTTTGGGTAACCAACGCCACCGTAAACAGTGGTGGTGCGCATGCCGAGGCGGCGGGCAAGAGGTGCAAGAACGTCACACACTTGGTTGGCCAACTCGCGAGTTGGAACCAAGATCAGTGCACGTGGTGCGTAGTTCTCGCGTGGCTTGTTGCTCTCGAGCAAGCGAGCCAACATCGGCAATGTGAATGCAAGCGTCTTGCCGGATCCCGTGCGGCCGCGGCCGAGAGTGTCGCGACCAGCCAACGCGTCTGCGATGGTTGCTTGCTGGATGGGGAATGGTTCGATGAGGCCTTGTGAGGTCAGTTCATCAACCAGGGGCGTGGGCAGACCAAGGTCAGCAAAAGTAGGACGGGTGTCCATGGGGGTATCTCCCTTATAAGGGCCATAGATACCGGTTTGTACCCATGGGTGCACTCGAAGCGCTTGAGCAGACTAGCGGTACCCCTGTGGAAAACCTAGGGAAAACTCAAATTATTTTGTCAGTGTGACTTTGATCGCAGTGTCAGCTGCATGGGAGGCCTTGCCTAACATGCGCCTCAGCCACGATTGGGCGATGATGGCGAGGTACATGACTCGGTACTTTTTGCGTACCAAATCTGCGACTCGTCGTGAATCGGGACCATCGAGAACGACTGCTGTTCCTTGGTACACGGTTGCGTCGGCGGCGACTAGGCCTTTGAACGTGCACACGGCGAGTGTGGCTCGCGCATCACGACGAACGCGTTTTACTTTGAACGCATCATGATCAGTAGTGAAGGCATAACCACCTTCAAACGGCACAACCCACACGGGAAGTGAAACTGCATTGCCGTCCTTTTTATATGTCGTAAACGAGACATATTTGGCGGCATCAAGGTCTGCAGGCATAAAAATCCTCTCCAGAAAAACTGACAACTATTGGTCGGGGAGGGGAGACTTGAACTCCCGGCCTCCTGGTCCCAAACCAGGCGCGCTACCAACTGCGCCACACCCCGCGGTGTTTCCGATGATGCTATCGGCAGGTTTTAGCTGGCGCTCTTAGCAATACGAGCGAGGCGCTTTGCAGTGCGACCAATCGGTGAAAGGTGGCGGTGGTCGAGGTCGCCGATTTCGATGCCATTGGAAAAAAGAACACGGTAACGAAGCCAATTGAATCCATTGGACAAGATGACCTTGCCCTCTGTTCCGGCAGCTACGCCATCAAGATCAACCGTGGTCACGACCTTGTCGCCGTTACGCAAGTTGATTTGGCCCTTGTGTGGGTTAGCGAGAGCGTGGGGCTTCCAAAGAGTCATGTCTCCATTATTGCCTGAAACAGCATCAGAGAAGCGAACCCGTGAATCGGTCGGCAAAAGAACAGTCAGTCAGGCGCGCCGATACACTTTGCATCCTGTGAAAAGCACTCTCGAAGCCCTAGAGGGCAACAAAGTCAAGCTGTCCATCGAAGTTGACGAGTCGGAATTCGACCGCAACTTGGATGCTGCATTCCGAAAGATCGCTCATGAAGTGCGTCTCCCTGGCTTTCGGCCGGGCAAAGCTCCCCGCCGCGTGCTTGAGGCACGTATCGGAATTGATGCTGCACGAGGTCAAGCACTGCAAGATGCGATTCCTGAATATCTCAGCAAGGCAGTTCGCGAGCATGATGTTGACATCATCTCGACACCTGATGTCACGTTGACAAACAACAACGACCCAGTTGATGCAGATAATCCTGTTCCAGCGGAGTTTGTGTACCCAGTGATGTTCGAAGCAATTTGTGAAGTGCGCCCTGAAATTTCGGTTCCCGGTTACGGCGGACTGCGTATTGAGTTGTCGAGCCCCAGTCTTTCTGATGAAGAACTTGAAGAAGCAGTTGCCACAGAGCGTCGTCGTTTCGGTTCGTTGGTTGATGTTGATCGTGCTGCAGAAACAGGCGACAACGTAGTTATCGACCTTGAAGGACTCCGCGACGGAGAGCCTGTTGCCGGACTCAATGTTGACGAATGGACCTATGAAATCGGGCGCGCCTGGGTTGCCCCCGGATTCGATGAGCAACTCACAGGCGCAAAAAAGGGCGATGTTCTGCGCTTCAATGCCGTTCCGAATGGCACCGAGGAAGCTGCGGACTTTGTTGTCACTGTGAACCGAGTTCAAACATTGGAACTTCCTGAACTCACTGATGAATGGGTGGAAGCAAACATTGCGGAATCAGACACAGTTGTTGAATGGCGTCAATCATTGCGCGACCGATACACCGAAATGCGTGTTAATCAAATGCGTCGCACTGTTGTTGATCGCTTAACAGACGAACTAGCAAAACTTGTAGAAATTGAAGCACCAGAATCAATGGTTGGTTCAGATATGCAAGCACGTGTACAAAACACCATTCAGCAATTCCAACAGCAGGGCATTGCGCTCGATCAGTGGTTGTCAGCAACAGGTCAAGACACAGAGTCATTTATCGCTGGCATGAAAGAGCAATCAGAAAAAGCAGTCAAGATTGATCTTGCATTGCGTGCAGTTGCGGCAGCGCAGGCCATCACCGTCAGCGACGATGATCTTGAAGCGGAATTTGAAGCAATTGGTGTTCGCGTCAATGAAAAAACTGCCAAAGTGCGTAAGGCATATGAGCAAAATGATGCCATTGCTGACCTAGTCGCCCAGATGCGTAAATCTCAAGCACTTGAGTGGTTGCTGCACAACTCAACCTTTGTAGACCAGAATGGAACTGTTCTTCCCACCGACACGGTGCTCGGAGAACACGACCACGACCACGACCACGATGATGAAGATGAAGCAGAGGATGCAGAATGAACTTCCAGAATTACTACGTACCAAATGTGACTGAACAGACAAGCAGGGGTGAACGCACTTCTGACTTGTTCTCACGGTTGTTGAAAGAGAACATCATCTTCCTGGGCATGCCTATTGACGACACCGTTGCAAACCTCATCTGTGCACAGCTCATTCACTTGGAGAGCGAAAACCCAGATCGTGACATCAACATCTACATCAATAGCCCCGGCGGCGACATCACGTCACTGTTCGCTATTTACGACACGATGCAGTTCATCAAGAACGACATTGCCACTATTTGCCTTGGCCAAGCAGCCTCCGCAGCAGCCGTCCTTTTGGCCGCCGGCACCAAGGGAAAGCGTCTTGCTTTGCCTCATAGCCGAGTCCTTCTCCATCAGCCATATGGTCAGGTTGGCTACGGCCAGGTGACCGATCTGGAGATTGCAGCCAAGGAAATCCTTCGTATGCGCGACCTTTTGGAAGAGATTCTTGCCAAGCACACGGGCCAGAGCATGGAAAGAATTCATGCCGATACTGACCGTGACTTCGTAATTGAAGCCAATGAGGCCGTCGAGTATGGCATTATCGACAGTGTGATTTCATCACGTGAATTAACGGACCGTTCCGGTCCAATTCGCTAACACACAGTTCGAGGAGGGCCTTCGTGGCCAAGTTTGGTGACACAGGAGAGCTTTTGAAGTGCTCCTTTTGCGGTAAGTCCCAAAAGCAAGTCAAGAAACTCATTGCTGGACCTGGTGTCTATATCTGCGATGAATGTATTGAACTGTGTAATGAGATCATTGAAGAAGAGGTCGGCGAGCGCTCTGATGTGCGTCTTGATGTACTTCCAACTCCTATTGAGACTCGTACATTCCTCGACGAATATGTAGTGGGGCAAGAGCGCGCAAAGAAAGTTCTTTCTGTCGCCGTATTCCATCATTATCGACGCTTGCAATACATGCAGCAGAACACCGGCATTCGGCGTGACGAAGTGGAATTGCAAAAGAGCAATATTCTCCTTCTTGGTCCGACTGGTTGCGGTAAAACACACCTGGCCCAAACTCTTGCTCGTATGTTGAATGTGCCATTCGCTGTTGCTGATGCAACAGCACTCACAGAAGCCGGATATGTCGGTGAAGACGTTGAAAACATCTTGCTCAAACTTCTTCAAGCAGCAGATTTTGATGTGAAGCGTGCGGAGCAAGGCATTGTGTACATCGACGAGATTGACAAGGTTGCTCGCAAGGCTGAGAACCCCAGCATTACGCGTGATGTGTCTGGCGAGGGTGTTCAACAAGCGCTTCTGAAAATCTTGGAGGGCACAGTTGCATCTGTGCCGCCACAAGGTGGTCGTAAGCACCCGCATCAAGAATTTATTCAGATTGATACGACCAACGTGCTGTTCATCTGCGGTGGAGCTTTTTCCGGTCTCGAGCAGATTATTGAACAACGCATCGGTCACAAGGGCATGGGCTTTCACGCAACAGTGACATCAAAAGCCGACAAAGATCCTGGCGAATTGTTCGAGCAAGTTCTTCCTGAGGACTTGTTGAAGTTTGGAATGATTCCAGAGTTCATTGGTCGTTTGCCGATGGTGGGTGCAGTGCATGCGCTCGACAAGCCTGCCCTAATGCAGATCCTTACAGAACCCAAAAATGCGCTCGTGAAGCAGTACGCGAAGTTATTTGAGTTCGATGACATTGAATTAGACATCGAGCCAGCAGCGTTAGAGGCGATTGCGGAACTTGCTATGACGCGTGGAACTGGCGCACGTGGCTTGCGTTCCATCCTTGAAGAGACACTGCTTGATGCAATGTATGAATTGCCTGGTCGCACAGATATTGCACGTGTTGTCGTTAATGCAGATTGTGTCAGGAACAAAGCAATGCCTGAACTTGTGACAAAGACTGCTGCACGAGCACCTCGTCAGCGCCGCGCAGCCTCTTAGGACCACATGAATTATCAAGAATCGCTTGTGTATCTCGACGAGCACGCCTCGTATGAAAAGACGGGCCGAGTTGATTCTCCGTCAACCGCAACTATTGAAGAACTTCTCGTAGTGCTGGGTGATCCACAAAACGACTTTCGCGTTATTCATGTCACTGGCACAAATGGCAAAGGCTCAACATCGCAGATTATTACTCGGCTATTGATGGCCCATGGTCTCAAGGTCGGCACGTATTCAAGTCCTCACCTGGAAAATGTTCGTGAACGTATTCAGGTGGACGGTGAACCGATAGCGGAGATTGACTTTGCTGATTCAGTGGCGGCAGTTGCCAATGCAGAAGGTATTGGCATTGTCCGACCTTCATATTTTGAAATCATGACTGCCGCCGCGTTTCGTTGGTTCTCTGATGATGCGGTTGAAGTAGCAGTAATAGAAGTGGGAATGTTGGGTCGTTGGGATGCCACAAACGTTGTGAACCCAGATGTTTCAGTCATTACAAATATTGCACTAGATCACACCGAATTCGCTGGCCCAACGTTGGGACATATCGCGACAGAAAAAGCTGGCATTATTAAGCCCGGTTGCGTTGCAGTGATTGGCGAGGTGAACGAAGACCTTCGTTCAATATTTGCAGCTGAACCGTGTGAAGAGATGCTGGTTCGTGGCGAGCAATTCGATGTCGTCGATAATCATCTGGCGTTAGGTGGCCGTTCAATTCAGATCAGCACACATCGTGCTGAATACCTTGATTTGTTCGTACCACTTCACGGATGGCATCAAGGCGATAACACAGCGGTAGCGATCGCCGCTGTTGAAGCGTTCTTTGGTTCAGCACTTGATGCTGAGACAGTGCAAGAGGGTTTGGCCGAGGTGCTAATGCCTGGCCGTTTTGAAGTTGTTGGTCACCAACCACTTGTCATTCTTGATGGTGCACATAACCCAGCTGGAGCCGATGTGTGTTCCAGTGTATTTTTTGAAGACTTTGACCCGCATGGCCGCCGCATCCTTGTTGTCGGTGCCTTGGGTGGCAGAGACATTAGTGACACCTTGTCCGCCTTGAAGGTTGACGAGTACGAATTGGTGATCTGTTGCACGGCGCCTTCGCCCCGTGCTCGTTCTGGTCGAGAAATTGCAGACGTGGCCCGTGGCATGGGGTGCTCTGAAGTCGTAGTGGCTGACACCGTTGAAAAGGCCTGCGACATCGCTTTGGCAGATGCCACGAGCGATGACGCCATTTTGGTGGCCGGCTCTCTGTATGTCGTGGGGGCTGCCAGAACCCATCTCCGTCGCGTTTTGCCCTGACGGGGCCCCGAGTTCAGGGGCAATCGAACGCTCCTGGCGTAGCCTGTGGGGCATGTCAGATCGCACACTTGTTTTGTTGAAACCCGATGCCGTTGAACGCGGACTTGTTGGGGCCATTTTGTCTCGATTTGAGACCAAAGGACTCCGTATCGTTGCCATGGAATTACGAACTCTTGATCCCGCAATCCTTGCTCGTCATTACGAAGAGCATGTTGGCAAAGGGTTCTACTCAGACCTTGTTGCATTCATGGGCCGTGGCCCCATTGTTGCTTTGGCCATCGAAGGTCCAGAAGACACATGGGAAATCGTTCGCACAATGATGGGCGCGACCAACCCACGTAAGGCAGACCTAGGCACCATTCGCGGTGACTACGGCACATTGTTCACTGAAAACCTTGTCCATGGCTCCGATTCAGCCGAATCAGCCGCACGCGAGCTCGGAATCTTCTTTCCCGCCCTCTAGGGCGCGGGTAGTTAGCATTTCTGCAGAGTTGGCGTTTCCACGCCAACTCAGGGAGATCTCTTTATGAATCGGAATAATCCTTTGTCGATGGGGCGTGACATTGCAATCGACCTCGGCACTGCCAACACCTTGGTGTATGTGCGCGGTCAAGGGATTGTTTTGAATGAGCCTTCTGTGGTTGCCATCGATATGCGCGACGGAAAGCCTGTTGCAGTCGGTTGGGAAGCGAAGCGAATGCTTGGGCGTACGCCGAAACATATTGAAGTGATTCGTCCACTGAAAGATGGAGTTATTGCAGACTTCGATGTGTGCGAAAAGATGCTTCGCTATTTTATTCAGCGCGTTACAACTAGTCGTTGGAGCAAACCACGAATGGTGATTTGTGTTCCATCAGGAATCACCGGAGTTGAACAGCGTGCAGTTCAAGACGCCGCTGAGTATGCGGGTGCACGTCGTCCGGTACACATCATTGAAGAACCAATGGCAGCTGCGATTGGTGCGGACCTTCCAGTTCATGAGCCAAGTGGAAACATGATTGTTGACATTGGCGGCGGAACCACAGAAGTTGCAGTTATTTCGCTTGGTGGAATTGTTGTTGCACATAGCGTTCGTGTTGCAGGCGATGAACTTGATGAATCAATCGTCGCCTACGTGCGTGCAGAATATTCTTTGGATATCGGAATCAATACGGCAGAAGAAATCAAGATTCAAATGGCTTCGGCATGGCCACTTTCGCAAGAACTCACAGGAGATGTGGGTGGGCGAGACACTGTTTCGGGCTTGCCGCGCACTATTGAGATCACCTCAGCCAATGTTCGCGACGCCATCGGAGACCCAATTGCTGCCATTATTGATGCTGTGAAGTCAACTCTCGATCGCACGCCACCTGAATTGGCAGCAGACATTATGGATCGTGGTATTTATCTGTCGGGTGGTGGCGCATTGCTGTCCGGAATGACACAACGCGTCACGCACGAAACCGGCATGCCGTGTTACATAGCCCCTGATCCGTTGTATGCGGTCGCTATTGGTTCAGGCCGTGCGCTTGAAAACATTGAAGCGATGCGCGGAATGATGTCCTTCCCGGGACTCGACCAGCTGTAGTACTAATCCCGTGGCGGACTTATCCTTCACGCGTCGTCGGGCGATTCTCCTGCTGTCGCTTACCTCTGTGATTCTAATCACGATGGACCTTCGCGGTAGCTCTGTCATCAATTTCACTCGATCAGCATTTGGTGTTGTGTTCCGGCCAATTGAAAGCGCAACAAAAGTTGTTACTCGTCCGTTAGGTAACGCATGGAATGGTATGACTCACTACAACGAAGTTGTAGAAGAAAATCATCGACTTAATGATCTCGTTGCATTTAGTGAAGGCTCAACTATTTCTGCAATCGCAAGTGTCCGTGAAGCTCAAGAGTTGTTGTCCCTCAATGGTTTGCCCACACTGGCGGGAATTGCTTCGTGTACTGCTCAAGTAGTGGGGCAGTCTCCGTCAAACTTCACGCAAACAGTTGAAATCAACCGCGGTTCTGAGTGTGGTTTAAAAGTTGGAATGCCGGTTCTGAATGCTGCCGGAATGATTGGGAAAATCACAGACGTCTATAACAAGCGATCAGTTGTGATGTTGTTGTCAGATCCCGGTTATTCATTGGCTGTGAAAGTTGTGAATATTCCTGCTCCAACAACGACAACAACTGCAGCTCCGGGAACGGTGGTAGGCGATACCACTACAACTACATTTACCACTACGACGACAACCTTGCCGCGAGTAACGACAACGACAGGTATCCCAGGTTTTGTGCCAGGAGTTACGATTGCAACTTCTTCAACACTTGCACCGTTGCCAGGTGAGGTCACGGTTCCTGTTGGAGACGTGGGGCCTAATCAGCCCGGGAAGTCAACCAATTCAGAGATTACGGTGCCAGCAGGTCTTGACGTTCCATTGCGTGAGACAGGAGCGTTAGAGGGTAGAGGAATTTCGCGAACACCAATTGTTCGATTTGTAGAAAATCAACCGAGATTTGGTGCAGTGCGTATTGGTTCTCCAATCATCTCTGCAGGTGGCGCAACCTCGTTGGCTCCACCTGACATCGTGATTGGATCTGTGAGTCGCATAGTGAACAGAACAGGAACGCTCGGACCCATTCTTGAAGTGGCACTGGCAGCGAACTTGAAGAACCTGAACTTTGTACGCATCTTGTTGTATCAACCATCTTCTGAACGAGTGGTCGCGCCATGATTGAGCGGGTTTTGTTACTTGCAGAGAATCGTTATGCACGTCTGATTCTCATTGGGTTGATGGTTTTGTCGTTGCAAACGACAGTTTTTAACGACATGCGTCCGTTTGGCGTGTGCCTACAGGTCATGGTGTTACTTGCAGCATCTGCTGGCCTTGCACGTGGGTCTGATGTTGGTGCTATTGCCGGGTTCATTATTGGATTGTTGTATGACTTGGTTCTCACAACGCCAATGGGTTTGTGTGCAGCGGTGTTTGCAATTGTTGGTTACCTCGCTGGCGTTGGACAGTCGCTGGTGTACGAACCTACGTGGTGGACACGGATGTTGCTTGGCTCAATTGCAAGTGCAATTGGAATGATCTTGCTGCCTATCGTTTCCACAGTTACTGGTGCCACTGGAATTCTGAACGCTCGTGTTTTGTTCGTAGCTCTCATTGTTGGTTTGTTCAATGCAGTGCTGAGTGTTCCAGCAGAGAGACTGTGTCGGTGGGCGCTCACTGAACCGGCGGTAGTTCGCTAATGCCACGCGAAAGCAGAATGTCGCGCTTGGGAATTCTCGTGACCGTCGCGATGCTTCTTGGATCATTGCTCACTGTTCGACTGTGGTTCTTACAAGCTGTTGACGCGCCAGGTCTAGAACAGCGCGTACAAGAAGTACGAACACGAACTGTGAAATTGACATCAGAACGCGGACGAATTTTCGACATCAAGGGCCGAATCATGGCCGACAATGAACGATTACTGACTATCACGCTGGATAGGGCAGTGATTTCGGGACCGTTAGCGCGCCAGCAAATGTGGAATCGCCTGTCGGGCGCACTTAATAAGTCTGTGGAGGAATTAGAAGATCGGTATCTGTCGAAGAGATACAACCAGTTGCAACCTGTGCCGTTGAAAGAAGATGTTTCTGAAGACCTAGCAATTTTTCTTCGAGAACGCTCAGAGGATTATCCAGGTATCGACATTGTTGAAAATTGGCGGCGCGAGTACCCGTACGCCCCCATGGCGAGCCATGTTCTAGGATTTCTCGGAGCCATACGTAAAAGCGAAACTACTTATTACAAGAATCTCGGTTACGACCCAGACGCACGAGTAGGGCAGTTTGGTGTCGAGCAGACATATGAGTCGGTACTGCGGGGTAAATCGGGATACGTCAAATACGAAGTGGATTCGCGTGGTCGAATACTTCGTTTGATTGAACGTAAGGAACCTATTCCAGGAAATGACTTGCAGTTGTCAATCAACTTGGATATTCAGCAATTTACGGAACAAGCACTACAAAATGAGTTGATGGTGCGACGCCGCACGGAAGCACCAACAGTGTTGTCATTCGGACAACCAGACCCTGCATACCCCGAGATCACCTATTACAAAGCACCTGCGGGTTCAACAGTCGTGCTGAATCATGAAACTGGTGCAGTGGTTGCGATGGCTAGTTACCCGAACTTTGATAATCGCTGGTTTAACGCTGGTATCTCGCCGGAAAAGTTTGCGGAACTTTTTCCTGTGACAAAAGATCCTGACCAGTCAATCTTGGTGAATCGGGCGATTTCAGGGCGATACAACTTGGGTTCTGCCTTCAAGCCGTTTGTAGCTTTTGCGGCGCTGAACACTGGACAGTTGGCTGGTGGCACCGAATACACATTGAAGGACGAAGGAACATACAAACTCGAGAGCATTCCGAAAGAGCGCTGCCAGTTGAATGTGAAATGTATTTTCAAGAATGCTGTATGTGGAAATGGCGCTCCTTGCAAATACGGCCGCATTAATGTTGTTACGGCACTAGCCGTTTCTTCTGACGTCTTTTTCTACAAAATCGGTGAACAAATCTTTACTCAACGAGGAAACAAGCCAGTTCTTGAAGAACAAGTTCGCTTGTTTGGATTTGGTTCTCCCACAGAGATAGACCTGCCGTATGAATTTATAGGAACTATTCCGAGCAAAGCCCTTAAACAACGTCTTGCCGCAAGTGGTGCCATCGCGAAAGACGAGGGTAGAGGGTTCTACGTTGGTGACAATGTGCAGTTCTCAATTGGTCAAGGTCTGTTATCTGCCACGCCACTGCAATTGGCAGTTGCATATGGAACTTTGGCGAACGGCGGTTCGGTGATGAGACCGCGTGTTGTGCATGCCATTTTGGCGCCCGGTACTCCGAACGGAAAGTCTGGTCGCGTGAATCTTGCAATGGGCACTGTGCTTCAAAGTTTTTCTGAACCACAAGTTGTTCGCGTCATTGACGCACGTCCTGAAATAATCGACCCGATTGTCCGTGGGTTGACGCGAGTGATTGAAGGCCCTGGTGTGCGGTCAGATATCTATCACTCCACCACCGGCGAAAAATTGTTTCGTTCATACCCCAGCAGATCTTTGCCAATTGCAGGAAAGACGGGCACAGCTCAGGGTGCAGGAAATCTTCCATGGAATGACTCATCCGTGTTTGGAGCATTTAGTAAAGATCCCAAGCAACCGTATTCAATTGTTGCCTATTTGGAGAAAAGTGGATACGGATCACGTGCTGCTGCGCCAGTTGTGAAGTGTGTGTTTACCGCGCTCGCTGGAAAAACGACGGTAGCGAAGGCGGTTCCTGCGGACCCATTAGACATTTCAAGCTATGCAGTGGCGTCGCCACAATTGTTGCCGAACCCATTATGTCTCGTTGGCGTCGGATCATCGGTGCGTGACTAATGAGCAGAACTTTTTTTTTACGTCGTCCGGATTCCGGTTTGGGAAATATCAAGAGAGGTTTTGCGGCACCTACGCGAAATATTGATTGGATCCTAATGGCGGCAGTCGGTGTTCTAACCATCATCGGGTCTTTTGCTATTTATTCAGCGACTCGAATGAAATTGATGAATCGTGGTGTTGATCCATTTCAAACCGTTCAAAGACAAATTGTCTTTGTGATGATTGCCATCGTCGTGATGGTGGTTGTTATGTGGATTGACTATGTGCAGTTACGAGGCAACGCTGAGATGTTTTATGCGATCACGATGCTTTTGTTAATTCTGGTTTTTGTTGCAGGTTCGGTGACAGGTGGCGCCCGACTTTCATTCGACATAGGGCCGATTGCGGTGCAGCCCTCAGAATTGGCAAAGGCAACATCTCTGTTGTTTCTGTGCGGCTTTTTATCTGAGGAAGATGGCGACGACCTTCCCTATGAGAGATTCATTCAGGCGCTTTTCATTATTGGTATTCCGGTGTTTCTAGTTGGCATTGAACCCGACCTTGGTTCCGCCTCGGTACTTGTTGCTTCAGCAATGGGTGTATTGCTGGTAGCTGGCGCGCGCATGCGGTACATCTTGTTGATTACTTCAATTGCGATTGTTTCTGCCGTGGGTGGAGTGGTCTCGGGGTTGGTCAAGGATTATCAGTTACGTCGAATCACCGGATTCCTTAACCAGAACTCTGATTCAGCCAGCTTGCAGCAATTGATTCTTCAGGTGCGTTTTGCCAAGCGAGCGGTCTCAACGGGAGGCTTCTTTGGCAAGGGGTATCTGTCAGGGCCATTGACCAACGGCTCGTTTATCCCTGTTCAGTCGACCGACTTCATCTTTTCCGCTATTGGAGAGCAGTTCGGCATGTTGGGCGGGGGCATAGTACTTGGGTTATTTGGCATCGTTCTGTGGCGGGTCTATCGGACAGCCCAACTCTGTCAGGACCGTCTTGGCACGCTGTTATGTGCTGGAGTCTTCACCATGATTTTGTGGCAGGGATTCCAGAACATCGGGATGACTATGGGTATTACGCCTGTTTCGGGGGTGCCGTTGCCCTTTGTTTCCTACGGTGGGTCGCATACGGTGGCCTTCGCCATAATGATTGGCCTGGTCCAGAGCGTCCATATGCGGCGCTTCAGGTAGCCGAGGGGGCTATCCTGTTACTTGGCCGAGGATCGGTTGCGCCACCGTTGGCAGCAGCCAGATCCGCATGGCGCGCTGGTTTGCGCGACGTGAGAAGGGAATTTCATGGACACGAACGGTTCTGCCGACAAATCGACAGACGACGACACAAATCAGCGAAACACGCAAGGCGAGGGCCAATCAGGTCCAAAGAAGCGCCGTCGTGGTTCTCGTGGCGGTAAAAATCGCACAAAGTCACAAGATGGCACCGCCAGTGATGAGCAAACGCCAAAAGGTCCGGGCGCACGCCCCGCAGGCCAGATAGCTGACCCGAATCGCAAGCCTCAAATCGGCGACACCCGTCCGTCGGCTGCGCCTGCACCTGCTGCCAGTTCAAATGGGGAGTCATCGGGCAATAAGAAGCGTCGTCGCGGCGGTCGTGGGAAGTCGCGGTCTAGCGGCGGGCCCGTGTTGCGCGGACCAGAGGTCGATGCAGAAATCATCGAGCGTCGCAAAGGACGTGAACGCAATGGTCGTCCTGTAGGTCGATATCAAATGTGCGTACAAGTTCGTGATGGAGTTACTCAGGTAGCAGTCATGGAAGGCCGCAGCCTGATGGAGCATTACGTCAGTCGTCCCGCCGATGACGTTGGACAAATTCACGGAAATATTTACCATGGTCGAGTGCAAAACGTGCTTCCTGGCATGGAAGCAGCCTTTGTTGATATCTCAACGCCAAAGAATGCCGTTCTGTATCGCGGCGACGTGCAGTACGACCCCGAAGATGTTGAAACAAAGGACACCGCTCGCATCGAGCACATCTTGCGTTCGCGTCAAATGATCTTGTGCCAAGTAACAAAGAACCCCATTGGGGCAAAAGGTGCACGCCTCACTCAGGAAGTTTCGCTTCCTGGCCGCTTTGTCGTGCTGATTCCTAATTCAAAGACCTACGGCATCTCTAAACGTCTCGCAGATACGGAACGCCGCCGCCTGCGCCACATTCTTGATCGCGTGAAGCCTGCACATCATGGCGTCATTGTTCGCACAGCTGCAGAACATGCCACAGAGCATGAACTCACTGCTGATATGACTCGTCTGTTGGAAGAGTGGGCCAAGATTGAAGAGGCCACTGCTAAATCAACCGGCCCGGAATTGTTGTATCGCGAGCCAGAACTTGCCGTCCGAACAATTCGTGAAGAATTCAATGCCGAATACCGCAGCGTTCTCATTGACGACTGGGCGCTGTACGAAGAAGTTCACGGTTACGTGTCTGCCTTCAACCCAGAACTAGCTGATCGAATCGAATTTTTCGACCGAGAAGTCGAACCTATCTCTTTGTTTGAAACACAACATATTCACGAGCAACTACACAAAGCCTTAGACCGCAAGGTGTGGCTGCCCTCTGGTGGATCACTCATTATCGAGCACACTGAAGCCCTCACGGTTATCGATGTAAACACCGGCAAGAACGTCGGTACCTCGAACCTTGAACAAACGGTGTTCCAGAACAACTTGGAAGCTGCTGAAGAAGTGGCACGACAGTTACGTCTGCGTGATATCGGCGGAATCATTGTTATTGACTTCATCGACATGGAAGTTAAAGACAATCGCCGCAAAGTCATTGATTCGTTCCGCCAAGCTCTCAGTCGTGACAAGACCCGTACCCAGGTCTTTGATATTTCAGAGCTTGGCCTCGTCGAAATGACTCGTAAACGAATCGGGGAGGGTCTTTCCACGGCATTTGCCATCGAGTGCCCAGAATGTACCGGCCTCGGATTCAAGGTCGATTTCGGCCTTCTCGACTAGAAAATTACTGCAATCCTGCTAAAACATCGATTCGGCGATTGTCGTAGCCTCATACCGCAGATAGGTTGAAGCCCGCTATGTACGCAGTAATCGCCTCAGGTGGCAAACAAGAAAAAGTCTCTCAGGGCCAAAAGGTCCAGCTTGAACTCTTGCATGTCGAAGACGGTACCGAGGTCTCCCTCATACCCGTTCTCCTCGTTGACGGCACCACGGTGCTCTCGACTCCCGACCAGTTGAAGGGCGCCTCTGTCAAAGGACGCGTCATCGGTACCGAAAAGGGCGTGAAGATCAACGGCTTCACATACAAAAAGCGCACCAACCAGCGTCGTCGCTTTGGTCACCGCCAGCAATATTCTCTTGTTGAAATCACATCCATCGCGAAAGGCTGATTAACCATGTCAAAGACTAAAGGCGGCGGTTCTACACGTAACGGCCGCGACTCAAATGCACAGCGACTTGGCGTAAAGGTGTTCGACGGAACACTGATTACAGCAGGCACAATTCTTATTCGGCAACGCGGCACTCGTACCCACCCAGGTAAGAATGTCGGTATCGGTAAAGATGACACTTTGTTCGCAATGGTGAACGGAAACGTAAAGTTTGGCGAGCGTAAAGGTCGCAAAATTGTTGATGTTCTTCCTGTTGAGCCTGCTGCTGAATAACTAAGAACTACATATTTTCAAAAGGCACACCTGTGGGTGTGCCTTTTGTGTTTGTGGTACTTAATTGCCGGAAAACAGAGTGTCGATACCCGGCGGCAGTTTGTCTGCCGGATAATCAAGAAGGGTGACGGCTTGGCGACACGCAAAGCGGTCGGTCATGCCACCCACGTATGCGACGGCTTCTGTAATTGCAGTGTGTGTACCAGCATCAAACGGAGTCTCTTGCCAAGCAGGTAGCAACAACGGCGACTCAATGTAATGGTCGATCAAGGATCGCAACATGCTGATGACACTGTTTGCCTGTGCCTTGGATTCGGGTCGATCATAAATACGTTCGTAGTTAAATTGCCGAAAGAGGGACAACGCTTCAGCAATATCAGGGACCATACCGATACGACCCGTGTGTGCAGTCGCTTTGATCATGCCCGTGATGAATGCACTGAGTTGTTCGCGTCGTGAGCTGCCGCATCGTTCACGTACAAGGCGGGGTAATTGATCAGGGGTGACAATGCCAGCATCAACAGCATCTTCGAAGTCATGGCACACATATGCAATACGGTCAGCCCAGCTGACGACTTCGCCTTCTGCAGTTTGTGGGGCTGGTCGCGACCAACTGTGATTGCGAATTCCGTCGAGAGTTTCAAGGCACAAGTTGAGAGGCACCAGTACTTGGTCTGCACCCCACACCGCGTGGTCGTATCCGCCTTCGATGTACGGAGAAAGCGCATCTTCACTGGCGTGACCACCTGGACCATGCCCGCAGTCATGGCCAAGTGCCATTGCTTCAGTGAGAGCAACATTGAGCCGCAAGACACGTGCGATTGATACAGCTACCTGCGCAACTTCGAGTGCATGAGTAAGTCGTGTGCGTTGATGGTCGTCTGGGAAAACAAATACTTGAGTTTTTCCGGCAAGTCGGCGGAATGATGAAGCGTGCAGGATGCGGTCGCGGTCACGTTCGAAGCATGTGCGATACGGATCTTCATCTTCTGCGATTGCTCGGTGGCCTGGGCCGACTGAATGAGTGGCGAGAGGAGCAAGAGCGCCGGAGAGGGCTGCTTCTCGTGATGATCGGTCTGCAATGTCCGTGGTTCCGATACCAGCCCATGAGTCTGCGTGCGCCACGGTGATGCCCAAAGCGGCATCAAACCCAGACATAGTGGAGACCCACGTGACGGTGCGGTCTGTTGTCGATTCGTTTTCCACCTCCCCACGATAGGTGGCTGGTGTGTCGCCGAGACGGACGACAATGCGCCAGTAGCCTTGAGAGAGTCTTATGAGTGTTTTTGTCGACGAAGCCCAACTGAATGTCAAAGGTGGTCAGGGCGGAGCAGGCTGTGTGGCGTTCCGTCGCGAGGGCCCAGAAGCTATGGGTGGCCCAAATGGAGGAGACGGTGGTAAGGGCGGCGATGTCTGGCTTGTGGCCGACCGCAACGTTGCATCGCTTCTAGCGTTTCGTGATCACCCGCACCGTCGTGCCAAAGACGGTGTGCACGGAAAAGGAAAAGACCTTCACGGACGCCGTGGCGAGGATTTGGTCATTGCGGTACCCGAGGGAACTGTTGCGCGCGATATGTATACCGGTGAAGTCTTGGCAGACCTCGTGAATCATGGTGACAAGTGGATGGCGTCTCCTGGTGGTCGTGGTGGTCGCGGCAACGCAAAGTTCTTTAACAACCGGCGTCGTGAACCAACTTTTGCTGAACAAGGTGAAGAGGCAACAGAGCGCTGGTTGAAACTGGAACTCAAATTGATGGCCGATGTTGCATTAGTTGGTTTTCCGAATGCGGGAAAGAGCACGTTCATCAGCACGGTGTCAGCTGCGAAACCAAAGATTGCTAACTACCCGTTCACTACTCTTGAACCACACCTTGGTGTTGTACGCATTGATGACACAACTGAATTCATCATGGCTGACATTCCTGGGTTGATTGAGGGTGCTAGTGAAGGCCGCGGATTAGGACATCAGTTCCTTCGACATATTGAGCGTGCACGAGTTTTGTGTTATCTGATTGATTTGGTCGCACTTGACGGCATAGCACCCGATGACCAACTTCGTATTTTGCAGCATGAAGTTGGGAATTATCGCCCGGACCTTCTCGAACGACCGTTCATTATCGTGGGAACAAAGACTGACAGTATCGATGCTGACACTCTTGCTGCTTGGCCGCATCCGTCTATGTCTGCAATCACTATGACCAACGTGCGCAGCATTATCGGCTCTCTTGCACAGCAAGTGAAACATGCACGTCAAGCGGAACCCACTGTTGAAGCCACAATCATCATGCGTCCCGATACCGAACACGCGTGGGTGGAGCAAATGGGGGAGAACGAATACCGCATCCATGGTCGTAACGCCGAGCGGGTGGTGGCGCTGAACGACGTCACTACTCCCGTTGCCCTGAACTACATTGACGAAAAATTCGCCAAGCTCGGAATACCTAAATTGCTTTCAAAAGCAGGGGTCCGAGAGGGTGATGTGGTCTGGGTTGCACAATTCAGTTTCGAATTCGTGCCAGAAGTGTGATGCTGTAGCGATGCGCGTCGTCGTCAAAGTCGGAACTTCCTCCCTCACCAATACAGAGGGTCACATCAAGACTGAAGTAATTCAGTTGGTGTCACAGCAATTGGCGGCCGCGCGCGCTCAAGGACATGAGGTCTTGTTGGTGACATCGGGCGCTGTTGCGTCGGGAGTAGCCGGACTCGGTCTAACTGAACGTCCGAACGATGTTCTTTCTCTTCAGGCTCTATCTGCAGTTGGTCAGCCACAATTGATGGCTGCATACAACGGTGCACTCAAACAGTTTTCACTTGTCGGTGCACAAGTTCTTCTTGTGCCTCATGACTTTGTCGATCGTCAGCAATATCTCCATGCACGCGACACGATTGGTCGACTTTTGGAATTGGGCTGTGTTCCTATCATCAATGAAAATGATGCAATTGCAAACAATGAAATTCGCTACGGCGACAATGATCATCTCGCGGCTCTGCTTGCACACCTTGTATCTGCAGACATGTTGGTGTTATTGACGGACACTGCTGGGCTATACACGTCTGACCCACGAACTAATTCAGACGCGACAGTGATTTCAGTTGTAGCTGCAGACGATCCACTGTTGTCAGTGTCGGCTTCTGGTGCAGGTTCTGACAGAGGTAGCGGCGGAATGGCATCGAAACTCGCGGCCGCACGAATCGCTTCGTGGTCTGGTGTAACAGCGGTAATCGCTGCAGCCGAATCCGAAACCGCTGTTATGGCGGCAATTAATGGCGATGAGGTAGGAACACGATTCTTGCCTCACGATCGTCAGTTGTCTGCCCGGAAATTGTGGATTGCTTTTGCCGCAGAAGTTGAAGGTTCAATAGTCGTAGATGCAGGTGCTCGCGATGCGTTGGTATTGCGCGGCACTTCGTTGCTGCCGGCTGGAGTAATTGGTGTCACAGGGTCGTTCGATGTGGGTGCTGTTGTCGAAGTCGTCGCCCAGTCGGGTGAATTGTTGGCCCGCGGCCTAACGGCTATGTCGTCTGAAGTTGTTGCAACAAGCATGGGAAAGCGCACTGCTGATCTTGTTGACCTTGCGGTCATTGAAACCGTGCATCGTGACGATCTCGTAGTTCTCACAAACCAATAGCTAATTCAACGTGGTTTCGTTATCCGTGCCGCGTGTGGGCATTACTGAGGCCAAGTTATGTATCTCAGGAACTCGCAGTGCGTACAGAGCCACGATGTAGACAACGAGCCCGGCGCCAATGCACAGGAACAACTCGGCAAGTTGCGACATTCCTGAGCGTGGATGCAAGACGTATTCAAGCCCCCATACGGCGGCGCCCATAACCGCACTGCCAACGGTTGCTCGCCAGATAAGCGAGAGAAGGCTCAGCCATTGAACGGCTTCATACTTCTTGTGAAGTAGCCACAAGACGAGTACCGATGAGATCATGTACGCAATTCCGAAGGACAGTCCTAGTCCGAGAACGCCATGTCGCTCTACTAGGAAAAGAGCAAGAACAATGTTCAGTGCGTTTTCAAACAAGTTGATATAGAAGGGTGTTCTCGTGTCTTCGTGCGCATAGAACCCACGGAGGCAGAAAATGTATATGGAAAAGCCTGCTAACCCAATTGAGAATCCGGCCAGTGCACGCGCAGTATTATGAGATGCAATCGAGTTGAAGTGACCATGTTCCAAGATTGCGCTGATGATGGGGTGGGCGAGGATGACAATTGCAACAGACGCAGGGATAGTCAAGATGCTGATCCAGCGAACTCCTGAGGTCAGCCATGATTTGAAACCAGTTGTGTCGCCGGCACGCACGCGCCGAACAAGTTCAGGCACGAATGTCGTTGCAATCGAAATTGCAAGAAGACCATGAGGCAGCATGAAGAAGGTGAAAGCTTTGCTGTACGCATCTTGGTTTCCGCTACCTGGTTCTGCAAGGTTCTTGATCACGACTAAGGCCACTTGGTTTGTCACGACGTATCCGAAGGTCCACGAGGAAAGCTTGATCATGGTGCGCACGGCAGGATGGCGGAAATTCGGTGTGAAACGAAAAGCGATGTTGGCCCGCTTCAAGGCGGGAATGAGGACTAGCCCCATTGCCATGACGCCAGCGGTGGCTGACATTGTGAAAAGCCAGAAGAAAGTGTGATCGGTGAGAACAGTTTCTAGACCGGGTGTTCCGTCTCGAGTGAACGGAATGATGAGAAGCATCGTGATGGTGATGACATTGGACAGAACTGGACTCCATGCGGCGGCAAAGAAGTGTCGTCGAGAGTTCAGTAGTGCTGATGCGATTGCCGTAAGACCATAAAAGAAAATTTGAATGAGAAAAATACGCGACATGATTGTGCCGACATGACGGAACTGTTCAGGATCAACAAGTGGGCTGACGTGAAGAGAAAACAGTTGAAAGATCAGAGGAGCCGCAGCGACTGCAACGGCTGTGGCTATTGCAAGAACGATGAGCGAGACAGAAACCACGGCGTTCGTGGCCTCGTCGTCGTCGTCCTCAGCAAAGCGTGTGAACAATGGCACGAGGCTTGCAGCAAGAAGGCCTCCGACAAGCAGTTCATAAATTGAGTTAGGGGAATTATTTGCTCCGTCAAAGGCGTCGGCAAGAGCAGTTTGTCCGATGATGATTCCGAACACCACGACCCGCAATAGCCCCGTAAGGCGAGACATTGCAGTCCCGATTGCGACAATAAGTGTGTCCTTGAACATGACTGGAAGGTTAGGTGCTGTGGAGCGGTGAAAGGGGGTGCGAGGATCGTTTGCCCGATGCCTTGTATTTGAGTGCTCGCCACTAGATTAGAAGGCTTATGGATAACCGCTTCGAATCTGTTCAAACTGTCCGTGACGGCCTCAAGGATGTCAATTACCTCGCAGACGACGGGATAGCTGGGGTTGTATTCTTGGCTGATCGCCTAGGAAAGCCGATTCTTGTAGAGGGTCCAGCCGGTACTGGTAAGACCCAGTTAGCAAAGAGTGTTGCAGAAATGATCGGCGCAAAGTTGATTCGTTTGCAGTGCTACGAGGGACTTGATGAATCGAAGGCGCTCTATGAGTGGAACTACAAGAAGCAATTGCTGCGCATTCAGGCTGATCGCAACTCTGATGCGTGGAATGACATTCATGATGACATTTTCGGTTCCGAATTTCTTTTGACTCGTCCTTTGTTAGAAGCAATCACATCAAAAGAGCCAGTTGTTCTTCTGATTGACGAAGTTGACCGTGTAGAAGTTGAGACAGAAGCCCTATTGCTTGAAATTCTTTCTGAGTACCAGGTGTCAATTCCTGAACTCGGAACAATTACTGCTACTCAGATTCCTTTGGTGTTCTTGACATCAAACAACACTCGTGAGCTGTCAGAAGCCCTGAAGCGCCGTTGTTTGTTCCTTCATGTTGACTACCCACAATTGGAACGCGAAAAGGAAATTGTTATTACAAAGGTTCCTGGCGTTACCGAAATGCTTGCAGACCAAATCGCACGCATCGTTCGCAGCATCCGCCAGATAGACCTTAAGAAGTCTCCGTCAGTCAGTGAAACAATTGACTGGGCGCGCACGTTGGTGTTGCTCGGACTCGACTCGGTCAATGCTGAACAGGCCAAGGAAACTCTCCACGTGCTGTTGAAGTACCAATCAGATATCGCCAAGGCAGCCAAAGAGCTGTCTGACGACTGAATCGATAGGCGCTGACGCATGCTCGATCTTCTGTCCGGGTTCATCATTGAGTTGAGAAATGCTGGTTTGCCAGTAAGTCTGACGGAGAACCTGGACGCCATGCATGCTATTTCGCACATTCCTTTAGAGGACCGCGAAGCATTTAAGTACGCGCTTGGGGCAACCCTTGTGAAGAACAACGCACATTGGCGCTCATTTGAAACTGTCTTCGAGGTCTACTTCAGTTTGCGCGGGCCGGAATATTCCATCTCTGATGGTGACGGAGAAGGCAGCATTGACGACTTATTGCAACAGATGCAAGATGCCCAGATGAAGGGTGAAGGCAACGGTGGCGCTGGTGGAATGGATTCGCTGACGCCTGAAGAACTCATGAACATTCTCATGAATGCCCTAATGAACGGCGACCAAGCTCTTATGCGCGCGTTGGCGCGTCAAGCAGTGCAGCGTTTCGCCGGCATGGAACCTGGCCGTCCCGTTGGCGGCACGTATTACTTGTACCGCACACTGCGCAACCTTGACCTTGACGGCATGCTCGACAAGCTCATGGAGGCAAGTAGGAAAGAGGTGGGCGGCGAGCTCACCAAACTGGAAGAGCGTCTTGAAAAGGACGAGTACAACGACCGAATTGAAAAGTTTAAGCAAGAAGTTGAATCAGAAATCCGCCGTCGCTTGGTAGCTGATCGAGGTGCCGAAGCAATGGCTAAGACATTGCGTAAGCCGCTTCCTGAAGATGTTGAGTTCATGCATGCAAGTCGTGATGAAATGCAGAATCTAAAAAAGTCACTGCAACCGTTGACTCGTAAACTGGCTGCTCGTTTGGCTCGCAAACGTCGTCATGGCCGCAAGGGTCCACTTGATTTCCGTAACACAGTTCGCCACAGCCTTGCCTATGGCGGTGTACCTGCTGAACCAAAGTTCAAGTATCCGCGCCCTGCAAAGCCGGAATTGATTGTGATTGCTGACATTTCAGGTTCAGTTGCTGCATTTGCGCGTTTCACATTAATGCTTGTGTACGCGATATCGAACCAGTTCTCAAAAGTTCGGGCGTTCGTTTTCATTGACGGAATCGATGAAGTTACTGAATACTTCAAGAAGACCGAAGACATCTCAGAGGCGATTCATCGCATCAACACAGAAGCTGACGTCATTTGGGTTGATGGCCATTCTGATTACGGTCACGCTTTTGAAGTGTTTTGGGATAAATACGGTAAGGAAATCAATCCGAAGTCAACAGTTCTGTTGCTTGGTGATGCTCGTAACAACTATCACGCGTCTCAAGCCTGGGTTATCAAAGAGATTCGCCAAAAGGCACGTCATGTCTATTGGCTTAACCCGGAACCACGTTCCTACTGGAATACCGGTGATTCTATTGTGGGTGAATACGGCACTCATACCGATGGTGTCTATGAATGTCGCAACCTGCGCCAATTAGAGGCATTCGTCGAGAAGCTGGCGTAAGTCGCTGTGTCAAACACTCGACTCGTGTTGATTCGCCACGGCCAATCACGAGCAACGGTAGAACGATTCCTCGGCGGACCTCGTACTTGCACGGGGCTTACTGATTTTGGTCGGCTGCAGGCACAAGCATTGCGCGACCGCCTGATAACGGGTCGCGATGTTTCAGCCACTGTTTTGTTGTCCAGCAATTTTCCGCGAGCAGTTGAGACAGCTCAAATCCTGGCGCCAGCTCTTGGTTCAATGCCTATTGGTATTGATGCTGGCTGGGGAGAACACGACCCTGGTCCTGAACTAGACGGAATGTCATACGACGTCTATGTAGCCAAGTTTGGAACACCAACATGGTCTGACCCTGATGAAGTGATGTTTCCAGGCGGCGAAACTGTCGGAGAGTTTCACACAAGGGTTGTGCGTACATTGCGTGAGACAGTTCGACGCCATGAGGGAGAAACAATTGTTGTTGCTTGCCATGGGGGAGTAGTTGATGCTGTCATGCGACATACTTTGCAGATGCATCAAACTGGAAAATTCGAGCTTTACACTCTCAACACATCTATTACTGAGATTGTTCATGTAGAAGCAAGCAAGTGGAGACTCGTTCGATACAACGACGCGGCTCACCTATCTGCTTTGCAGCCTTTTGATTCGCCTGATTCGTCGGCATCGTAAATATGACAATGCAATTGCCAATTGTTGTTATTGGCGGCGGTACGGCTGGGTGCACTGTTGTTTCCACGCTCGCAGCAATGACTACACAGCCCATCGTTCTTATTGAACCTGGTTCACCCAGTCTCCACGATGATGAATCGGCCTTCTTTTCTGTGCTTTCTGATGTGGCTTTGTCGTGTGTAGTGCAGACAACTTTGGTTGATGGTGGCGATGATAAGCCGTATGTGCAGGCTCATGTTCTCGGTGGTGGAAGCGCCATAAACGGATTGTTGTTGACAGGTGAAGAACCATCTTTTTTACATGGCCTTACTCGAATGGCAACAGAAGCAGATTGCGGTCAAGTGGGTGCAGCGTTACTCGCTGAGAATGGCCGACTCAGCAGATTGTGGTGGAACGGTGGGCGCTGGAACCCTGGTCGTGCCGTGCAGCATCTGGTCGACGAAGGCAGGGTGACGATTATTTCTGACTCTGTGACGTATCTGGAACATGCTCAGCGCGTGGTCACGGTTGCGCACACCACAAATGAAGCAATTGAAGGATCAGTGTTTGTTATGTGCGCTGGTGCGCTTGCAACCCCTGCACTGTTGCTGCACTCTTCGCTCGAGCGAGCAGTTACTGGTATCGGTGATGGATTACAGAATCACCCCACCATCACCTTTACCCTTCAATTGAAACAGAGCGTCACGCAGCGATTCGATGCCGCGGTGGTACGTGAATCACGCTCCTCTTCGGACGCCAAATTGCTCACGATTGCCTATGAACGAACTGACGCGAACGATGCAACAACTGGACTGTTGTCCATCTCTCTCATGGATCCCGAATCTCGCGGTGGAGTATGGCGTTCAAATACGGCAATGCAGAATGATTTCAATATGTTGGCAACCCTTCGTGACAGAACGGCAATGCGTGAGGCGGTCCGTGAGTTGATTTCGACCGCTATGAGCGCTTCCTTTTCAGCCATTTCGCAGCAGGTCCTGGTTGATTCAGATGGAATCACGGTGGATGTTCTTGACGCCATGAAGAATGCTGATCTGGATGAATGGATTGCAGACCATTTGACAGTTGTGTCTCACGCCGCATCGTCGTGTCATGAGATAGTCGATTCAGATGGAAAGGTACGTGGCATCGGAAATCTGTACATAGCTGACTCGTCTATATTGCACAGTGTGCCACCGTGTTCGCCAGCCGGACCAGTGGTCATTGAGGCAGCGCGAATTGCGCGGGCACTAGGAGAAACATTGACATGAGCTACACGCTTGGACTGCACGAATTGGGCGATGGGTGCCATGCATATCTACAGCCAGATGGCGGTTGGGGCTGGTCTAACGCCGGACTAATTGTTGGTGATGGCGCTTCTCTACTGGTTGACACATTGTTTGACCTCAAGATCACTCAACGCATGCTTGATTCCATGGTTCCCGCCACACGAGGGGCGCCCATAACAACTGTTGTAAACACTCATGCAAATGGTGATCACTGCTATGGAAATGAATTGGTTGTCGGCGCAAACATCATCGCATCGCAAGCAACTGCTCACGAAATGGCAGAAGTGCCGCCAGCAATGTTGGCTGCTTTGAATAGCGCGCCCGGAGAAATAGGAGATCTGTTCCGTCACTTCTTTGGCGAGTTTGAGTTTGACGGCATTACACCTGTGCTACCGACAACTACTTTCACTGGGAAATACAGTTGCGAAGTTGGAGGACGTGTCATCGAATTGGTTGAAGTCGGTCCGGCTCACACGCAAGGCGACACATTGGTTTTTGTGCCAGATGCAAAGACTGTGTACACAGGAGACATCTTGTTTATTGGCGGAACGCCAGTTGTATGGGTGGGGCCGCTAGATAATTGGATTGCTGCGTGTGACCTAATTTGTGCCTCTGATGTTGACCACATTGTCCCTGGACACGGTCCGCTGACTGATAAGGCGGGAGTTACTGCAATTCGTGACTATCTGTCATTCGTGCAGAGCGAAGCGACTGAGCGATTTAATGGGGGGATGGACGCCTGGGATGCCGCACGCGACATAGCGTTGAATGGTTTTGAAAAGTGGGGAGAGTTTGGTCGACTGGCTGTCAATGTTGACACTGTGTACCGAACCTTAAGCCCAGCGCATAAGAGCCCCGATGTCGTCGAACAGTTCAGGCGGATGTTTGCGCTTGAACTAAAGCATTAGTCTGCAGAATTTTTCGCCGCACAACGACAACCCAAGCGGTGAGTGCAACTAAACAAAAGAAGAACCACTGAAATGCGTATGACAAGTGTGTACCTTCGTCAAGTGGCGGAAGAGATACCTTTGCTGGCCACTGCGAGTCTGCAGCAGGTGATTCTTGAATCAATTGCAGGAACATTGGCTCAATAGTTTTTCCAACATGAGCAGAAATCAGAGGAACATCAAAGCGTTGAAATTCCGTATTGCCAACTTCTTTTGAGTCAATGGGGCCGAGTGCCGACCGAGTCTGAGAAGCGCGAAGGTATCCGACAATTTCAATTTGCCCTATCGGGGCCAAAGGCGTGGGCATAACAAGCGGTACGAACCCTCTGTTAACAAGGATGGTTCTATTGTTTAGCGAAGTAAAGGGCACTACGGAGTTGTAGCCAGCTATTCCATCTTGTGAACGGTTGATGATGGTGACGGCTTTAGAAGAGTTGTATGAGCCAGTAATACTGACACGTATCCATTCACTCGCTGCTTTGTTCCATTTGGCTGGGACTGCTTTGTCAAGTGTTTGAACTGGAGTTGAAGTGTGGGATCTCAGAACCGAATTGAAGTTTTTCTTTTCCTCAAGACGGTTCAACTGCCATAAACCAAAATTAAGCATTATAAGAATGAGTGCCACAACACCTATATGAATCAGGACCCAACGAGGAGATAGCAGTGTGCGAACCATGCGATTGCAACACTATCGGCGTCAGATATAGCGAGTACGGTAGGTGCCGTGGGGCACAGGGAATACACCGAAGACAGCATTGATTCTGAGTTTTGGCGTGAGGTATTCGGAGCGGACGTCTCTGCAAGCCCTTCGAAACGAATTGGTGAGGGCCAAGTCGGAATGAACTTGCGATTTGTGTTGACATCAGATGACGCGTCGGTTCCCAGGTCTGTTGTTGTGAAGATGGCGTCACCAGACCCAACCAGTCGAGCAACCGGTATCGCTCTTCGTAACTATGAACGTGAAGTGAAGTTTTATAACGAAGTGGCTTCGTCGCTTGATGTTCGAATACCGCATTGCTTCTTCGCTGATTGGAACGAAGCCGGTGGCGATATAGCCATTGTTCTTGAAGACATGTCTCCCTCCGAACAAGGTGACCAAATCAGAGGTTGCACAATTGAAGAGGCTCGGCTTGCAGTTTCAGAGTTGAGTCGATTGCATGGCCCACGTTGGAATGATCCGACATTGTTCAATATCGATTGGCTGCAGCGTCGCGATGCAGAAGATGGTGTTCGTCTGCACGGACTCTATTCATTGTTCAAGCCCGGATTTTTGGCAATCTACAATGACGCTATTTTGGCCGAGACTGGCCAGGAGGGTCTTGACTTTGTGAATCAACTGGAGAGTTTGATTCCTGCTTACGTAGCAGCAAAGAATGAACCGTTCACTGTGACTCATGGTGACTACCGGCTCGACAACTTGATGTTTGCTACCACTGCTGATGGTGTGCCATGTGCTGTGGTTGATTGGCAAACCCCTGGCCACGGAAATGGCGTTGGTGACCTTGCATATTTCATTGGTGCCGGACTACTGCCGAATGATCGACGAAAGCACGAGTGGGAACTTGTCGACCTGTACATCGCTGGAATCGAATCGTTCGGTCACCCCGTTGATCACGAATGGGTCAAAGATCATTACCGCACAGAAGCAATTTCAGGGCTCGTGATGGCACTCATCGCATCACAGATAGTTGGTCGTACTGATCGCGGCGACAAAATGTTTGAAGTAATGGCCACGCGGCACATTATTCAGGGCCTTGAAAACGGAGCTCTCTCGCTTTTATAAAGTTCGATGCTCAACTAGTTGTTTGACCAGTTCGTCCATTGATGAGGTCTCCTGTCGTGCCAGTGATTCCGATGAGGTGTAGCGAGTTGGCATTAGAGCAATCATTGAATCCCACGTAGGAAAGTCAACACCGAGCAGAGAGCTAACGGCTATCCGCAGGCTCTCCGCTGGATCTTCGTCATATGTTTCCAGCAGGATCTCTATTTCCTTCTTGGTCAATGTCTTCATGCCCGAATCGTATGCGCGATAACCCGCTCGCAGAGAGAGCGAACAGACTTGCTACGGTTCTGTGAAGCAAATTGAACTCATTGGGGGCAAAGAGATGGTTACTTGGAACTACGGAGTCATGTGGAAGGGGATTGCGAAAGCTGATCCTGCTCGTCCCGCACAGATGTTTGGCGACGCTGTCTATTCATGGGGTGACTTTCATCAGCGGTCCAATGCATTAGCTGCCGACATGTTGGCAGCGGGGCTAGGAAGCCAGGCAAAGGTTGCCCACTATCTCTATAACTGTCCTGAATACCTGGAGGCAACGTTTGCTTCGTACCTGGCAGGTTACGTGCCCGTCAATACGAACTATCGGTATGGACCTGAGGAAATCACGTATCTTTTTGATAATTCTGATGCGGAAGCAGTTGTGTTTCATGCAGTCTTTGCAGATTTGTGTGCACAGGTTCGACCTGCGTTGCCAAAAGTCAAGCGTTGGTACATGGTCCCTGATGAATCGGGCACAGCGTTGCCGTCATGGGCTGTTGATTACAACACCGTGGTCATCAAGACAGTTGCAGACATTGTTCCCCCCACACCTTTGTCGGACGACGACATGCTGTTCCTGTACACCGGTGGAACTACAGGTATGCCCAAAGGAGTTATGTGGCGTCAAGAAGATTTGCTCCAAGTACTCGGCCGAGGTGGCAATGCCATCACAGGTGTAGCGCCCGCAGATTCAATGGAAGAAGTTATTGGACGTGTTCAGCCGGGAGGCGTTGGTCTTCGCGCACTTGTTGCGTGTCCGTTGATGCACGGCACCGGACAATTCTCGGCGTTCATCACCCTCGCTATGGGTGGTTGCATCGTGACTATGCCGAATCGAAACTTTGATCCAGCATTGCTGTGGCAAACAGTGCAAGATCGTGCTGTCAACTCCATTGTGATTGTTGGTCAGGCATTTGCTGGTCCGATGCTCGAGTCGCTCGATGCGAATCCAACACGGTGGAATCTTTCTAGCGTTGTGCAGATGGGTTCATCTGGCGTTATGTGGAGCCAAGAGAACAAGAACGCACTACTTGAACACATTCCACAGATGCTCATTACTGACAGTTTTGGTTCATCAGAAGCAGTCGGTATGGGAATGTCCGTAGCTGCAAAGGGTGCTGCGCCAAAGACTGCACAATTTGCTCTTGGTCCAAACTGTGTTGTTTTCACTGAAGACGGAAAGCGCGTGCAGCCAGGCTCTGGCGAAAGTGGTTTAGTGGCTGTGGGCGGAGCAATTCCGGTCGGATATTATAAAGACGAAGTCAAGTCAGCACAAACATTCCGCATGTTTGAAGGACGGCGTTGGACCGTGCCTGGTGACTGGGCTGAGGTCAACGAAGACGGCACTTTGCACCTTCTTGGTCGCGGTTCCGTATGTATCAATACTGGTGGCGAGAAGGTATTCCCTGAAGAAGTGGAAGAAATGGTGAAGACGCATTCATCGGTTCGCGATGCAGTGGCAGTGGGAATTCCAGATACGCGTTTCGGTGAAACAATTTGTGTTGTCGTAGAAGCTGAACCTGGTGAAACACCAACTCTTGAAGTTCTGTCAGCGCACGTAAAGGCTCGATTAGCTGCTTACAAAGCTCCACGTAATGTTGTAGTTATCTCAACAATTGGCCGGGCACCAAACGGCAAGGTTGACTACAAGCGATTGAAGCAACACGCAATCGACACACTCGGTACTAAGTGACTCACGCTGCGTCATTGCGTTCGCGCCTTGCTGGCGGTGAATCAATACTGATGCCTGGCGTATGGGATCCGCTGTCGGCGCTTCTTGCAGAGCGCGCGCGCTTTCACACTGTTTTTGTCTCGGGCTTTGCTGTTGCCGGAACACTCTTAGGCGAACCAGATATTGGCATTGTTGATCAGGCGAACATGGCAGATGTTGCACGGCGCGTATGTGCGGCTGCTCCTGAACTCTGCGTTGTTGTCGATGCGGACACGGGGTATGGCGATACTCGTGAAGTACAAGCAACAACCGAACTGTGGGAATCAGCAGGCGCGAGCGGAATGTTCTTGGAAGATCAAGTGTGGCC